>JAJPHX010000124.1 GCA_021325075.1 Nitrososphaeraceae archaeon
GACAACCTGCGGGTCAAGCGCTACTTGGCAAAGCTCACAATCAACCCTGCGGTAACGCACGGAATTTCGGATTATGTCGGCTCGCTAGAGCCCGGAAAAATAGCGGACATTGTGATCTGGACTCCCCAATTCTTTGGAGCCAAGCCAAAAATGGTTGTCAAGGGAGGCTTTATCGCGTATTCGCTGATGGGAGACCCAAACGCGTCCATTCCGACGCCAGAGCCTGTGTACTACAGGCCGATGTTTGGCGCGCTTGGCAGGGCGAAATATTCCATATCGTTCACATTCACGTCAAAACTTGCAATCAGAAATGGCGTCGCAAAAAAACTGGGTCTGCAAAAAAAACTCTTGCCAGTCAAGAACTGCAGGAAGATATGCAAGCGCGATATGCTGTACAATGACCTTGTACCAAAGATAGAGATCGACCCGGAGACCTACGAGGTCAAGGTGGATGGAAAACTTGCGACTGTGCCACCGGCAGAAAGGTTGTCGCTGGCAAGGCTTTACAACCTGTTCTAGTTCGACAGTCGAAAACCATTATCTTTTTATAGTTACTAAATATATCAATAATATGCAACCAGTCAAAACCAAGGGCGAGATCGAAAAGGCTGCAAAGAAGACCGTTGAGGCGCTTTATGGAACCGACATCCGCGACTTCAAGATAAGGGTGCTGTTCCCCTTCCCAAGCGAACTAAAGCATGATTCGTGGGACGTTCAGGTGACGTTTTTGCAGAACAAGTTACAATACACTGTAGACCTGATAATACAGGAAGAAGATGGCAAGGTGACAAATGCCAGATTGATCGACACCATGACTCCTCTAAGTGCACTAACAAATTTTTCTCCATAATCGCAGATCGATCCTCCGCCAATAGTTGATGCTTCACAATGACAGTACCTTAAAAAGGGGTAATATGTAACCCCAACCTCGATGCTAAAAAGCAGCAAGCCATTATTTTCGGCTGGATCATTTGAGTTTCAGACCAAGCACCTATTGGTAATTGCAGTTCTTGCTCTTGCGTTTACCTGCGCGCTTATCATGAGGTTTTACCCGGCAAAGTACGGCTTTTACCTTAACGAGTTCGACCCGTACTTTGACTATCGCGCTACCCAGTATATTGTGGATCACGGCCTTGACGCGTACTGGAAGTGGCACGACACGATGTCGTGGTACCCTGATGGCAGAAATGTCCCCGGCACGTCCCAGTCTGCACTCCACATAACTGCTGCTTACATGTACAAGATATTTGGTGGTGGAAGCTCGCTGCTTGACTTTACGATCGCATTTCCTGCAGTCATTGGCTCGCTGACGGTGATTGTCATGTTTGCCCTGGTAAGGGTGCTTGGAGGAACGTCTGCAGGCCTGTTTTCAGCGCTCTTGCTAGCGTTTAGCCCGGCCATAATCCAGAGAGGGAACCTTGGATGGTTCAAGTCAGAGCCCTTGGGGTTGTTCTTTGGACTCTTGGCAGCGTATCTGTTCATTTCAGCTATAAGGCATAAAGAGATCAAGTACGCCATCCCAAAAGCGGTAGCGGGCGGCCTGATATTGGGCCTGGCAAATGGCGCATGGGGAGGCATACAGTATTTCAGCATCCCAATAACCATCTTCTTCATCGCACTTCCCTTCTTCAGAAAGGATCTGACCATACCGATGTATGTCGCTATTGCATTCACGGTATTTTCGCTCATAAGCGCGGCGGCGTTTCCGAGGCCGGGCATGTCATTCGTCCTGGGTCTGCCTGGTCTGGCAATGATGGCTGGAACGGCCTTTTTGGTAATTGCCACATTCCTGAAAAAGATTAGTGCCCCACAAAAGCAGATGAGAAACACTGCATATTTTCTGATAGCGTTTGTTGCAGTGGCAATTGCATTTATCGCAGTAGGCCCATACATAGGACCGAGCTTTAGATACCTAAAATCAATCAACCCGTTTTCCACTCAGTCAGACCCGCTTGTAGAGTCGGTTGCAGAGCACTTTACGCCCAGCGTCGCGGATTACTTCACCGACTTTTCCATCCTCCTTATGTTTGCAGGGGTCGGCGTATGGCTGGCGTTCAGGCGCAGGGACGACGTTTCGATATTTGCATTGCTGATAGGACTGACGGGGGTTTACATTAGCGCCACCTTTGCCAGGCTGCTTGTCTTTGCTTCAATAGGCATAATTGTAATGTCCGGTATTGGCCTGTTCGAAGTCACGCGCAGCATCATGGCATACAGGGAAGCGACTGCGACTCAGTCGGTTGCAGCCAGGGCGACGGCAACTACAAGAGAAGAAAGGAGGAAAATAGAGTTTGGTGGCAGGAACACCATCGGGGGTCAGGCAGTCAGGGTAGGGTATGTGGTGGTCCTCATCCTGATGCTCTCGATCCCAATGTTCTACCCTGCTAACTCTAACTGGATAAGCTCGGCTGACGTACCGGCCGCTATCGCAAACGGCGGAACAGGATTCCGCATGCAGTCCAACGACTGGACCGATGCGATGAGCTGGATCTCAAAGAACACAGAGCCAAATGCAGTGGTCGCAGCGTGGTGGGATTATGGCTACTGGATAACCGCGCTTGGCAACAGGACAACCCTTGCCGACAACGCGACGCTAAACTCGACGCGCATTGCAACGATAGCCAAGATGTTCATCTCTGACGAGCAGTCAGGGATCAAGATTGCACAGGATCTCAAGGCAAACTACATCGTGGTGTACACAGTTGGTCAGATACGGTTCTACGGTACCACCAATTCAACAGGAGCAAACAACGTCACTTCAGAGCAAAAGATTCCGCTTTATACCCTTGGACAGGGAGGAGACGAAAGCAAAAAGCAGTGGTTCATGAGGATCGGAGGCTTTGACGAGACAAGATACATAGAAAGCGATGGATTCACTCCCACTCCAGAATTCTGGAACTCGACTTTCCTTGGCAAGTTATTCCCGTTCGAACCATCCTCGTATGTGTCATTTTCGGCTCAAGGAGGAATCCAGAACATAAAGCAGCAATGGCAGCAGGGATTCACCGGCCTCTATACAAAACATGTAAAGTATCCAACCAACGGCACCAGTGATCAGCCGTTGCAGCTAGTCTATGCCTCGCCCAGCTTTACCCGTGGAACTAACCCCATGTTTGGCGTGCTCATTTACAAGGTCAACAGCAACTATGTCCCGCATCCGATGAGCAACCCGTACGCACCACCGCAGCCAAAGCCGATAGCACAAGAGTTGACTATACCGGGCAACAAGACGGCAATCATTGAGACCACTCAGGGAACCATCAAGGTAGAGTTCTATCCCAACGCTGCGCCAAAACACGTAAAGAACTTTATCGACCTTGCAGAAAAGGGATTCTACGACGGCACACTCTTCCACAGGATCGTGCCAAACTTTGTTATTCAGGGCGGAGACCCCAACACAAAGATCAACGGCACTGACAGAAGCCAATGGGGACAGGGAGGACCTGGCTACACTGTGCCGGCAGAATTCAACGATATACCGCATACAAGGGGCATATTGTCGATGGCAAGGTCAACCGATCCAAACAGCGCCGGTTCGCAGTTCTTTATCGTACTCTCGGATAATGCAAATACGAAAAACTTAGACCACAAGTATACGGTATTTGGCAAGGTAATAAGCGGCATGGATGTCGTGGACAAGATTGCAAAGCTGCAGACATATAATGGCGGACCAAACAATCAGCAGCCAATCAATATAGAAGATGCAAGGATATTGTCTGTCAAGATAGTTGACATGAGCTAGCTACTATGACCGGATGAGCTAGCTTTAATCTTTTTTTAACCCTTCAGCTGGCATATCGCAAATTTATTCTAGTTATATTCATTAATATCTCAATGATAGCAACGTCATTATTGGAACTTTTGCAAACATGACTAGTTATGCGACGAAATTTGCCTGATATTCACAGGATAGGTATCCCCTAGGATTGCTTGGACGCAAGGAAATTCATGGGTGTTCATACATAACAATATTCTTGTAAGAGTAAACATATTCAGATTTTGTTGCTTGGATAAGAGTAGTGCAAAATATATACATGTGTTTTGCCCTTGGAGGAAACATAGTGCATAATGGATTAGGCACAAATTCGATCGCAATGATGCTTACATTGCGGTATGATCCGACTAGGAAACCACCAAGAAAACCGTTGACCCCGCATGATTTTCATCCGAAATATGGTGAATGGGATATTGAATCTGAGATCACGACATTAGTTAGACAACAACTCTCCGAAATGCATGAACTTTACAGATTGCGTCATGTAACTCTTTCATTAAGTGGGGGAATCGATTCTCGGCTTACTCTTGCAATGCTAAGAGAGTTCCTGCCAACCGTGAAGGTATCATGCATTGGCATTGGCTTTGGCGACTCGGATGACGAAGTGGGCAAAGCAAAAGAGATTGCTCGCTCATATAATAGCGATTTCCATGAATTGATACTCGACGATGTTTTGAGCGAACTTCCGAAGCTAATCAGCATCGTTCGCGAACCAAGGTGGAATCTATATCCCTATTACGCTTTCGCTTATGGCAAGCGTATCTCGAATTACTTTCTCACAGGAGATGGTGGTGATGAGCTTTTTGGTGGTTATACATTTAGGTATCACAAATTCTTGTCACTTTGTCATCCGGATGCTGGATGGGAAGAAAAGGCAAAGTTATATTTATCATGCCATGAGCGAGATTGGGTCCCCGAACAAGACAAAATCTTTGGCAAAGCCGTCAACTTCTCATGGGATAGCATATATTCTCTTTTCAAGCCTTACTTCCAAAACAATCTCGATCCTCTAGATCAAGTTTTTTTAGCAGATCTCAATGGGAAGTTGCTTTTTGATTGGTTGCCGACAAATATTGCATTTGAGAAACATCTTGAAATTCAGATTCGATCTTTATTCCTTGATAATAGAATGATCAAGCTTGCACTAGGAATACCCTGGAGAATAAAATACGATCCAATTACAAATGTCGGTAAATTGCCACTACGGTCACTCTTAAACAAGCAAACGCGAATTATAGCAACGGATGATTTTGTAAAGAAGGGATTTTCAGTAGGACTAGAGAATATGTGGAACAGAAATGCTCGCGATATAGTGACCAAATACTTGACTAGCGAATCAGAAGTTGTAAGAAACAATTTGATTTCATCAGAGTGGTTGTCTAAAATTATAGGAAATCTCTCAAAATCAGGTAACGAAATAAATCCGCGTTACATAAGTAAAGTCCTATCGATCTTGGCGTTAGAGATTTGGTATAGGCTTTTTATAAGTTCGAATATAAAAAGCAAGGAATTGCTCTAAATATAGTGTCATCAAGATTCTGATGAATTTATGCTCAGAATTTGAGTCAACTAGCACGTTAATTAAACAATTTTCCCAGTATGATTATGACAGAGCTTTCTAATTCTAGCCAACCTATTTTGTACAGTAATGAGAAACAAAAGATGCTATAATATCGAGAGTGATTAAGACGGCCACCGCGTGCTTCTACGAAGCCTGCGCTTTATCTGCATGAATTGAATTTTTCGTATTTTTTTTTGGAAGTTCTCATCAAAAACACTGTAGTATCCATCCTTTTTTGGTCTGAAGAATAGATAATAATATAGCATATATAATGCGCCCAACCTTCCTATTGGTTTGCCTCTGACAAAATACAGAGCCGTTCTAGCCAGAACATATAGCGGATGGTACCCTAGCGTTTTCATGCTCGCTCCAAATTCCCTAAAATGATGATTTGTACCTAAAGGTCGAGTATGATCAAACCGCGCATCAGGAAAAACCTTGTATGAGTAGCCATGAAAAGTGCACATATGAAGAATGGCTGACTCGTATCCCATTTTTTCCGGATATAGTTTTATGTTATCAAAGAACGAATTCCTGACAAATCTGCCCGCGCCGTGTGGCGTCAGATGTCGCTCGCTACTGTATTCACCTGAGGCAATCCCAACATTCTTGTCAATGGTCATGTATTTGATTATCTTTTCGGCGTAGTGCGGATCGAATACGGTATCGTCTGTTGCGATCATGTGATAATTACATTTAGGAAGCCCGCTTTCCTGTGCCAGTAACAACGCTTTGTTCCAGTTACTTACAACCCTGCTAATATCATATCCTAAATCAGGATTAGTGATAATGTAGAGAGAATTCCATTCTTTTTGCAGTTCTCTAAGAATCTCACGTGTCTTATCTGTCGATCCGTCATCAATTACTATAACAAAGGTTGGGGGAATTGTTTGGTTCTTTAGTGACAAAATTGCTCGACTAATATCTTTCTCAGAATTTCTACATGTTACAATTGCAAAATACTTGGTGAGATGGGCATCATTAACAATATTGACATGTGCTGCCGCAATGTTTTCTTCCATGATTCAATTTCTGTGATATGTCAGTCATCATTAAAGTTTTTTGAAGAAGGTGTGAGCTATTTCCTTTGTTCTGCTCTCAGTTTCTGCCTCAAGTACGTTTTAAGAGTTAAAGATTAAGACATTTTCTTTGCTGGTTCTGGCTCAGAGACACCCTGGAATTCTGGAACAGGCGGCAAATCGTCAACACTGATAAGTGCATCTTTCTTTTGTCTTTTTAAGATCGTCTCCAGATAATTTACCATTTTCTCATTTTCTTCAGGAGTAGTTTTCCCTTGAATCAGCCTTATCTCGTATCTCATAACCCATGCCCATACCCAGTTCTCCTTAAGCATCGCTTCATTTTCAACAGAGTACTGGTTCCGCCTATGCCAATATCCTATAAGAATAGCTGCCGGGACATAGACTACAACAAAGAGTATAGTAAATGCTAAAAGACTATCAGCAAAGCCGTGGAGAAAAGGGAGTGTCTTGACGATTTTGTCAACTGCAAAGTTGTAAGTGATTAGTATGAAGTTGATGAAGGTTAAGATAAAGGCCAAGTAAATGCTATGGCCGTTTCTAAAATCAAGCCAGCGCCTACGAAAGAACTGTTCATTCATATGTAATTCAAGTTAGATTTTCTTCTTAATTTAGTTTTGTATTATATTTAGATCTTCACATTTATTTCATTACGTCTTCTCATGCATTAAATTTATGAAATATTATCTCAACTTCAATTTGACATGAGACAAACAATATATTATTTGGTATTCGATTTGGATCTCACACTATCTTACAAATGTTGCGCCCTTCTTCTCATTTTTAGTCAATCTTATTGAAGCATAAACCATTTCACTATTCCAAGCCCGGTTAAAACTGAAGTCGTATCTATTATCACGACCCAGTTAAAATCAATGAAAGAGATAATTTGATATGTCAGTGAGAGCTAACATTTCCGGAATTAGAAATAAAATCGTTAGTATAAACCGCCGAATTCGTATAGTATGACTAAGTTCTGAATATCTTTACATTCTTGATATACTTATCATATAATTTAAAAAAAGTTTGGAAGGCTATTTCTTGGCCTTCCTGCCACCCTTCTTAGCTGACTTCATCTTTTTCTTTGTCGCCATTATTAAAAAAATAAATAAATTGTATTTAACAATTGCGATTCATTCGCGACTAAGTATATGCACTGGGCAAACAGTTACAAGTTGGCGAAAAGTTTCAGCATCTTTTTTGCTACCAACTATCGTCCCATAGTGCATTGGGATCGCAAGCTTTTTTGGCTTTATCTTTTCATTCAATGCCCTTGCAGCTTCCTCGGCAGTCATGACGTACGTCCCGGACACCGGCACGAGCGCTACGTCTGGTTTGGCTGCCATCATTTCCGGTATGTCGTCCGTGTCGCCTGCGTGGTATATTCGTGTATTGTTTATGGTAACAACAAACCCCAATTTGTTGTCTGCCTTTGGGTGGAATTTTTTGTTGGTATTGTACGCTGCTATCGCTTCAATTGCCATTCCTTGCGTGGCCAGCCGGTCGCCTGGTAACATGCCATTTACCTCTGCCACGCCGGCGCTCTTTAGTTGATCGACGCATTCCTTCGCCGCCACGATGCTTGTTCTTTTGCTCATGACATGCTTAAGGTCATCCATGCTCAGGTGGTCAAAATGGTTGTGTGAAATAAAGACAATGTCGGCGTCGTTTTTGTTCTGCTGTGCTTTTGAAAGCTGGTAGGGATCGATGTAGATGGTCTTGCCATCGGCTAGTATCTTGAAACCATCATGTCCAAGCCAGTGAAACTGTATCTCATTAAAGTCTAGCATGCACCTTAGCTATCAAAAATTTATTTAAATCTGATCCTTCGGGTCAAGCTTTGGGTTTGCGACGATCAGCCTGTCTTTACTAAGAGTGAGCACGAGCACTTCGTTGACAATAAGCCGCCTGCGTAGCGCGGTGTCTATTGTAGCGACTGCGCACTTGTGCTCCACAGCGTACTCTATTATCGAGTCGTCGACGTGCTGTGCCTTTGTGACAGGTACTACCTTGAATTTTTTCACCCGCGACACTTCAAGCGCCGTCTTGGCAAGAGTTGATCTTTTTGGGCCCGCCTTCTCTATCAGCCGCTCCAGCTCACCAATCACAATATCAGGTACAATGAAATCAAGTCTTCCAAGCTGAGCCTCTATCTTTCCAAGCTGCTTTATGGGCTTTGAAACAATAACCATCAAAAAGCTTGTGTCGCAGAGCACTTCCATGCTATACTGCTATCCCTGATCCAATAAGGCGCCATCTTTCGGCGATCCTTCTACTTATCGCGACTCTGCTCTTTGGCATCAAGCACACAGGCTTTTTCAGCTTTACCTCTATCTTGGTGTCCCTCACATTTGTCACGGTGCCAACTGCCGCGGCGGTGCCGATGTTGAGCCTCAATGGCTCTTTCATCTTGACCGGTTCAACCTTGACCATGTCGGCCGTTCCTACTGCGGTGTCAAAGAGGTGCATCTCCACCGTAACGTCGTCGACGTCTTTTGGCAGCTTGCCGGGTCGGCCGATGACAGAGCCGATTAGAGAGTCACTTTTTGTAAATGTGGGATCGAGTTTCGTGCCGATGGCGACAAGCCCACCTGGTCTTACAGTCTCAACCAAGCCTGCGCCAGTTCCAAGTGTTGAAACCTGAGAGGTTATCGGCTCGTACCTGCCCTTCTTTTCGTCCACTAGGCCGGGGCGGATCTCTATTTCGTCGTCCACGTTGAACGCGCCCTGCACCAGCGCGCCACCAATTATTCCACCTTTGACCTGCTTGATAGGCGTCCCGGGCTTGTTGATGTCAAATGACCGCAACACATGCATTATCGGGTCAGCGTTCTTTGACCTTGGCGGCGTCTTGATTGTATTTTCAATGGCTTCAATAAGGGCATCGATGTTTATCTTGTGCTGCGCCGACACCGGTATTATCGGGGCTTTTTCTGCAACGCTGCCTTTCACAAAATCCTTTATCTGGTTGTAATTGTCGATCGCCTCCTGATACTCTGTCAGGTCCGCCTTGTTCTGCACGAGCACTATCTGCTGTATGCCAAGGACCGACAGTGCGAGCAGGTGCTCCCTTGTCTGCGGCTGCGGCACCTTTTCGTTTGCCGCCATGACAAGTATGCCGCCATCCATCAATGCTGCGCCGGAAAGCATGTTTGCCATCAGACTTTCGTGCCCCGGTGAGTCAACAAAACTTACAACTCTAAGAAGCTCGCTCTTGCCGCCGCAGTTGGTGCACTTTGGCTGCGTGCTGTAGCACACAGGCGCGGGGCACTGGGGGCACTTGTAAAACGCCGCGTCAGCATAGCCGACTTTGATCGTGATGCCCCTTCTCAGCTCTTCGCTGTGGGCGCTGGTCCAGACGCCGGTGATGGCTTCAACAAGCGTTGTCTTGCCGTGGTCAACGTGGCCGGAGGTGCCAATGTTGACGCAGGGCTGGTATCCGTATTCCTTGATGTACCAATCCGGCAGCGTCTCTTTCCAGTGCAACATTAACTCGATAAAATCACAGAGATATTAAGGTAAGGAACTACTTCTTTTTCTTTGCCGGCTCGGCTGCTTCAGGCTCCGCAGCTTCTGCCTGCTTTTCAGGCAGCGCGCCTTCAATTAGCATGCAGTTGAGCTGGTAGATCTCTTCTGTCACCATGTTGCCCCTTACCAGCTTTCTTATTCTGGCCTCGCTCCTGTTGCCAACGCCGGTTGAGAGAAGGACATATTTTTTCACACCGCCGTGCACGTCGGAGCGCATCGGGGTTCCGGCCTTGTCGCTCCCACCGGTTATTTTCAACTTACCGCCGGCCACTCCAATGACTGACGCATCTAAAACGCCGCCTATCCTTGAGCCCAGCAGCGGCTGCGCAGCCCTGTCTTTTAGCTCTTGCGTAATGCTCTTGCCTTTTGTGTCTGAAACGACCAGTTTAAACTGGGCCAAAGTAGGATTCAAGCGGATTTTTGGTTTAATTAACCTTTGCGTATGAAACGGTTAAAAGATGCTGCGAACCAAGACATCACTGTTGGAAAGCGAATCCAAAGAAGTCATCGAGTGCCCGCGCTGCGGCTTTGAAATGAAGAACATGACGACGTGCCACATGATCTGTTCAAACTGCGGCGCACATCTAGACTGCTCAGACAAATCGTTTTATTGGTAGACTAGATCGGATTCCGATCCCAGTTCATCTGGAAATTGTCGACAATATCCACTGCCTTGCCCTTCATTATCTCGATATAGTCATCATACGTCGAGGTAAAGCCGCAGTGGTCGCATTTTACTTCAGTCATCTCGTCATTCACCAGTGCCTTTTTACCGCACTCGGGGCACCTTGCTTCGAGCATTAACACCCAATACATGCGCATTGTTAATAAATTGTAGCTGCCACTAGATAGCCAGTTGACAAAGATAGGCGATGCTTACCGGTGGTTCCATGGGAGGATTACAGAGAGGCCTACCAACTTTAGCTGGGTGGTGGAAGGCAAGCTCGCAGGGTGCGGCCTGCCCTTAACGCATGACGAGTTTGAGTGGCTTGTGGAAAACGGGATCAAGTCGGTGGTGACCGTAAGAGAAGTCCCGCTGCCTTCCGAATGGTTCAACGGAAGCGACATCGACTATTTGCATCTGGAAGTAGAGGATTTTGGCGCGCCATCTATCGAAGAGCTGGACAAGGCAGTCAACTTTATTGATGACGAAATAGCCAAAAACCGGCCTGTGATGGTCCACTGCGCAGCAGGCAAGGGCAGGACAGGCGCAGTGCTTGCGGCATACCTTGTAAAGAACCAGAACCTCACGGCGGAGAAGGCAATAGCAAAGTTGAGAAGCATGAGACCTGGCTCTGTCCAGTCAGTAGTGCAGGAGACCGCGATCTCGATGTACGAAAAGTACCTGAAAAGCAAAAAATGAATTATTCCGGCAACGAATCCACGACAAGCTGACCGCTGTCCACTTTGATTGAGAATAGTTTATCATCCTTGAATTTTAGCTTTAACTCATTATTATTCTCTTCAACGTCTACCAGCTCCTGTCCCTTTACAGATTCAAACATAGCTGCATCCATAGTAAGCTGACCATTTTTGACTTTTATGAACAGATACCTGTTATCTTTTAAAATAAGCGTGAGCTCGTACCTTGTTTTTTCTACGTCCAAAAGCTCCTGTCCCTTTATACCATCAAACTTCGCCATGATTATAGTGAAAAACCAGAGATATTTAGAGTGAACGCCTAGTCCACTATTTCTTGATCCAGGCTTTCAAGGCACATGGCCAAAAGCTCATTGCTCCGCTTCATTATCCAGTCCGGGAATTGCTCAAACGTGAAAACATATTGTTGCTGAAAGTTTGGCGGGATAAAGCCGCCATGCGTTATCACTTGGACAACCACGTACTGCTCGTTGACGGTGGCAATCTCTTCCTCTGCAGAGTGGTCCATCTCCTCGATGGTGTGCCTGTACAATACAACGGGCCTGCCAGTCCTGCTGGCTATAATCGAGGCTTTGCGCAGCCGCTCCCTTAATTTGCCAAGCACCCATCCGTCAAGGGTTACTTGATCGTTGGTCAATTGCAGAGTATCACCTGAAAATATCTATTTACGGTAATATGGCAAGAATTGTTGACCTCTGGAAGAATAGTTTTTACTTTGCAGTAGGTTGCAGATTATTGCTCGCCCACTCCCCTATGCAGGAACAATATAAACGGACCATATTACATTATGGCAGCAAAAATGCACACCATTTGGTAAATTTATTCTACAGATACTTTGAATTCCCTACCGTCTATCTCGATCTCCTTGTAGTTGGCATTGGCAAGTGGCTCTTTTGACAGAGCGATGTTCTTTACGCGCACAAGATAGGTCAGCTCGTCTCTCATCCCTGTCAGCATCGCAATTTCCTCGTCGCTCAGGCCGGCCACGTACGCGGCGTTGAGAATGTCAGTCGGGTTGTATTGCCTCTCCTTGCGAAGTTGCTGGAGCTGGCGCGCAAGGTCCCTCAGCATCCCCTTAGCGGTCAAGTCCTTGTCACGAGTAGTCGAGATAAACACGACAAGATCGCCCCTTTCTGATGACGCGTAGCCCTCGGTGGCCTTGTACGTGATTTCAACGTCAGACGGCGTCAACTCTGTGGCCTTGTCGTCATAGGCAAGAGAATAGCTGCCAGATCGAAGAGAGTTGACAAGCGACAGCTTGTCGATTTTTTCAAATGCCTGCGCGATCTTGCCGATGTCTGCCTTGACTCTTGGCGCGACATTCTTGCGCACGAGCGCCACATCTACCTTGACTGGCATCTTGCTGTCAAGCAGGCCGGCGATTTTTTCTATCTGCGAGCCGGTTGCCATTTCCACCAGCCTGTACTGCTCGACGTTGATCTGCCCTTTCAGCGCGTCGGAAACTCCGTCCATGTCAAGCGACTCCATGCCGGTACCGCATATCATCGCCTCCTTGACGGGCCATCGCCTCTTGAGGCCGGCGAGGTTCCTTGCAGCGTTTGCAAGCGACACGATCTCCTTTATCCTGTCAAACACCGACTCGACCTTGCTGTTTACAAGTTTCTCGTTATACTGCGGCCAGCTTTCAAGAAGCACACTCTTTTTTTTGCCAAAGCACGTTAGGTAGAGATATTCTGTTATGAACGGCGACAGCGGGTGCAGCATGACGTTGATCTGCAAAAGCACGTGGCCGATGACAGAGTACACGGCAAGGCGCCTGTCCAAGTTCTCGGCGTTGTCATCCCAGATCACGTTCCTTGTGAGAGGTACGTAGGTCTGGCTGAGGTGGTTTATCACAAACTCATCTATTGCCTTGGCGCCTTCGTGGAAGCGGCACCTTGCAAAGGCGTCGGTCACTTCTGACACCAGACCTTGCAACTTTGACAAGAGCCACACTTCGGTTGGAGATAGCAGGTTGTTCTCTGAAACCCAGTCTAGCGTATGCTTATTCAAGTCAAACTTGTCAAACGCGCTGTTTTGCATAAAGTAGACGTGCAGGTTGTGTAGTGTGCTCAGTATCTGGTAGGGCCGGGTCTTCATTTCTTCAAGGCTGAAATTAAGCGACTCGATTGGCGACGACTTCCACATGAAATACAGCCTTATCAGGTCGACCGGGTTCTCGCCAAGGAGCGTACGCGCCTCCATGACGTTGCCGAGGCTCTTGCTCATCTTGTTGCCTTTTTCGTCAAGCACGTGCCCTTGGAACAGGAAGGAGCGAAACGGCGCCACCGGCGCCTGGTTCATTATCACGTTTTCCATCAGGAGAGTGTAGGCCCACCCTCTTGTCTGGTCTATCCCTTCAGTCAGAAAAGTTGCCGGGATCAGGTCGCCGTATTCTTGGTCGGTGAGCGACGCATACGGTGCCGCCCCGCTGTTATGCCAGGTGTCTAGCACGAACGGCTCCCTCTGCATCATTGCGCCGCACTTTTCGCAGTTGACCCTGATCCTATCTATCCATGGCCGGTGGAGCTCAAACTCCGGGCCGTCAGGCAGTTCTATCGCTTTTTTCACGATTTCTGCCCTAGAGAATAACGGCTCTTTGTGACCGCACTTGCCGCATGACCATACCGGGAGCGGCGTGCCCCATACGCGCTCTCGTGATATGCACCACGGATGCCTCTCCTTTATTATCTCGACAAACCGGTTCTTTGGCGGCTCGAAAAAGTACTCGACTTTCTGCGCGGCCTCCAAGGGCATGTCGCCCAGCTTGTCAATGATGTAGAAATATTCGCGCCGGGCAAGCCACACAACCTTATGGTGTGAGCGCCAGCACGTAGGGTACTGGTGCTTTATCTTGCCTAGCTTTACCGCTGCGCCGGCCTCCTTCATCGCCTGCGCGACTTTCATGTCGGCGTCGCGGACAAACAGATCCTTGAACGCGCCGGCTTTTCCTGTGAAAACCACCCTGTCGTCTATAGGCACGAAAATCGGGACGTTCCTCTTTGCCGCAATCTCGAAATCCTCTTCGCCGTTTGCCGGCGACAGGTGCACAAGGCCGCTGCCTGTAGCAGTGTCAACGAAATCCTCTGCCACTACGAAATGGATGGAGCCGGACTTTGCCAGCTCGTCAAGGCCCGGTATCATGTGCAGCAATGGATGAACGTAATGCCTGCCGTCAAGCTCGGTTCCCTTGACCGTCTTTTCGACAGAATAGTCTTCTATCCGCAGCTCCTTCATCAGGTCGTGCATCCTGTCTGCTCCGACTATCCATTTCTCGCCATTGGCGCGCACATAGTTGTAGTCGGCCTTTGGGTTTGATCCCACCATCTCATCAGTGACTATGGTAAATGGCATTGTGGTCCAGACTATCAGATACACGTCCTCGTCTGCCAGCTTTACCTTGTAGTAGAATGACGGGTCTTCGACGTTTTCGTAGCCTTGGTTCACCTCCGCGTTGCTGAGCGACGTCTGGCATGACGGGCAGTACGCCACCACCCTGAACCACTCCCTTAGCACACCACTCTCCCACGCCTTTTTCAGGTACTGCCACTCCCGCTCTATGTATTCGTCGCGGAACGTCCAGTATGCTTTTTCGTAGTTGAACGACATGCCGAGCATCTTGTCCGCGGCCACCCACTTTTCGTTGTTGGCGTGAATCATCCTCTTGCAGGTTTCGACGATTTTTTCAATGCCTACTTTGTTGATGTTTTCGGCCTTGCTGCCGGTCAGCCCAAGCTCTTTTTCCGCTGCTAGCTCCACCGGCAGGCCCTGCGTGTCCCATCCTGCGCGGAATATCACCTTCCTTTTTTGCAGCGTATGAAATCGATACCAGAGGTCCTTGATTATGCGGCCGCGGAGGTGGCCGGCGTGGGGCTCGCCGTTCATCGTGGGCGGGCCTTCGATGTAGCCGGCAAGCTCCTTTCCTGCCATCTCGTTTTCAAGATGAGCCTTCAAGTCAAGATTATCAAGATAATTGCGAACCTCGTTTTCGATCGCCTTGGCGTCGAACTTCGTGTTAAACTCCATCTATGCGAATGTCGATAGCGCGGCCTGTGTTTATATTTTTGGCTACCTCAACATCCAATAGGATTATATTTTAAGGAATGGGCGTTAATCTCGAATAAAACTTTGACACTGATAGATGCCTTGAAAGCTGGCAAGAACCCGCCAGACGAGATAAACGTGGTGATCGAGATACCGAAGGGGAGCAACATAAAATACGAGATTGACGACGAAACAGGCGCGGTCTTTGTTGATCGCAAGTTGTTTACCGCGATGTTTTACCCGTGCAACTATGGCTTTGTGCCGCAGACAAAGGAAAAGGATGGTGACCCGGTCGACGTGCTGGTGCTTGGCAACGACCCGTTCGTGCCGTCGTCCGTGATCCGGGCAAACCCAGTCGGAGTCCTCATCACCGCTGACGAGGAAGGCGAGGACGCAAAGGTAGTGGCAGTCCCGGTGGCAAAGGTCGACCCGTCGTTTTCAGAAGTCAAGGACATCGCTAGCGTCCCCCAATACATACAGGACCAGATAAAGCACTTTTTCGAGCACTACAAGGAGCTGGAAAAGGGCAAGTACGTCAAGGTCAAGGGGTGGGAAAACAAGGAATCGGCAAAGAAAAAGATCGCCGAAGCGATGGAAAGGTACAAAAAAGAAAGTTAAAGAGCTTTAAACTGGTCGCTCCATCGCATGTAGGCCCTTATCATGTCGACGCTGACTGAGGGCTTGCGGATCTTTAGTATCTCCCTAAAGTCAGGGGTGTTTACCGGCCTCGGGTTGGTGCCTGCCTCCATCGCCTTGCCGCTTTCAAACAGCTCGTTTACCACGCGCAGCTGCACTGACTGGCAGATATCCTTGATATCGCTTGCGCTGTAGCCTTCTGTTATTTTTGCGAGCTCTTCAATCTTGAGCGAGCCTTCGACGTTGAGTGGTGCCGTGTACTGCGAAAACAGGTTCGTCCTTGACGCGTTGTCCGGCAGTGTCACGTAGATGCGCTTCTGGAACCTGCGTAGGAACCCGCCTTCAAGGCTCCATGGCTTGTTGGTCGCGCCGATGACATAAAGCTGCGATTCTTTGCTTTTGCCGTTGATGCCGTCCATTTCAGTCAGGAACTGGTTCTTTACCCGGACTTCGCCCCCGACTTCGCTGTTGCGGGTGCCAAGGAGCGAGTCAATTTCATCAATGAACAGCAATACTGGCACGTTTTCGCTTTCATTCAATGTGCGCGCCATCTTGAATAATTTGGAGATGTTCTTTTCAGCCTCGCCCAACCACTTGCTCATCATCGAAGCGGCGTCGACGTTGATGAAATAACCATCGATTTCAGCTGCTGCGGCTGCCGCAAGTAAAGTCTTGCCGCATCCCGGCGGCCCATACAGCAGTATCCCGCGCGGCCACCCTAGCGGGAAAAGGTCGGCGCGCTTCATCGGGTAGACGATAGACTCGCGGATCGCCCTTTTTGCGTCTTCAAGCCCGATGACTTCGTTCCAGCTCACGTTTGGCTTTTCTTTCATTACCAAGTCGTCAAAGTCGGCCTTGAGCGTCTCGACATTGGTTGACTTGGTTGACGCCGGCTTGCTTCCGTGGCCGTTTGAAGGCTCTTGCTTGCTGTTGTCTATCGAGGTTGACGCCGGACGCTCTTCCTCCTCCAGCCCGTGCGACATTTGCAGTGCCTTGATGCGGTTCTGGTAGGCGTTCGCCCTCTCCATGTAGACCTTGTTTAGTTTGTAGTCAGGATAGATCTGGACCAGCTTCACCAGCGCCTCGATTGCGCGCTGGTAAGACTGAATCGCCATTCCCCGTGACCCTTGAGAATCCAGCCTGATTGCCTCGGCTGCATACTTGCTAGCGCTATTTTCTAGTTCCTGTGGTGCGAGACTCATATAATTACAGTACCAGCCAGAATTGCGTTCGTTCTTTGAATTACCTGTGTGTAAATCTATGTTGCCTAGCTGACAAAATATTTTGCACCTATATCGCGACGCCTTCCGGCTCCTCTACTTTTTCTTCAATGACGGGCGCTTCCTTCTTTACCTCAACACTTGCAGCCAGGGCGGCAGTCGCTTTTTCGCTTGCAATGGCTGCTGATACCTGGGCAAGTATCTCCGGCTCTATCTCCTGCCGGAACTCTGCCGGCACGCTGCCAGACACCTTGGCTATGGTGTCTTGCATCTCTTCCAGCGCCGCCTCGGCCACCGGGACTAGCTGCTCCATGTCGTCCTTTATGTCGCTGACAGACGCCGCGGCACTGTCCATTATCACGATAAACTCTTCCAAAAAGCGCGCCGATTCTATTTTTTCCGACATCGAGCTCAGTATCATCTCGCCGTTTTTCACGAGCTCGAGCATCTTTGAAAGCTCCTTGTAGCCCTCGGTGTTGCCGGCGTCTTCCTTCAGAAGAAAGTCTGCCCGAGCTTCGAGCCTTGATCGTAGCATGCTGAGCGCGTAGGCGTTTCGCTCGAGGCTTGCAAGCGCAGCGTTCGCTCGTTCCTTTATAGTCGTATTTTTCTTGAACAGCACGCTTTGTGCTTGCGTGTATGGAAAAATGACGAAAAACCGCACAGTCAAAAGTAGTTGTGCAGTTTGCCTATCATAGCTTGCCTAGCCGGCCCAGCCACGAAACCGGGCTAGGCAAGTTTTGACGGTATTACCGGCAGGTCGGGGACGCCGGGGAACTCTTCTTTCATCTTTTGCTCTACTGTCAGCGATGCTTCGTCTATGAGGCGCACGGCCTCTTCGTTTGCAGTCTCAAAGTTGATAGTGTAACCGCCCACCTGTCCGGCGTCGACCAGTATGCCGCTCAAGAGCTCGGAGATGATGCCTAGCTCCTCTTCCATCTCTGGCACGTGCGGGGTCAGAGACGACCTGAGGCTCTTGACCACCGCCATCGCCGGGCTCAGCACGATGACAAGGTCGCCAAAGTCAGAGACCGACGACAATTTTGCCGCCAGCTTCTCAAGCGTAACCCTTGAAACTGACACCACGCGCGAGACCTGCCTTGCCCTTGCAAGATCCGAGGAGAGCACCGTCGAGTACTGGACGTTGTTCTCCTTTATCGACTCCACCAGCTTGTGGAAGGCCTGCTCGTCCTTTTCCTTGAGCGCCTTGTGGAGCTCCTCAAGGCGCGAAACCTGCACCTGTATCTTTTTTTGCACCGCGTCAAGCCGGGGCTTTAACGGGCCCCCGGGCTTTGCAGCCGGCGAAACGTCGTTATTGTTATTTTCGTTATTGAGTATTGACTCGGATTTTACCCACCGCGAATTCATACTGCCAATGCATTTTGCACTTTGAATAATACCTTCCATGTGCCGGAACAATTTGTAACTACGGTAACAACAGCTGGCGGTAACAGCTTGACATTTTTTCGAACTTGGGCGCAATCTATTTGACCCACCGTTTTACCTTCACTTTCCTTTTGTTGAAGATGTATGCTTAATGACAGTAATAGCGACCTTCCAGGCAGCCTTGAAGAATTCGGGCTGTCAAAATACGAAGCAAGGGCTTACCTTACGATGATTGGCAAGGGGTCGCTTGCGGCAAGCGAGATCGCCTACTATGCTAACTTGCCGCGCACCAAGATATACCAGACGCTGAAAAAGCTCGAGAAGAAGAGGCTTGCCGTGGTCTCGAGGCAAAAGCCGCTGATATGCAGCGCGATCCCGCCGGAAGAAGCCTTTTCCGAGATCGTCAACCTGCACGAGCGCAGGGTAAAGAACATGAAGAAAATAGTCGATCGCTTACAAAAGATAAACGACGAGGGCCAGCGCCCGAAAGGTTCCGAGGAGAGGCGTTACTTTGTACTGGACGCGAATTCCGCGCTTGAAAAAATAGGCAGCCTGATAGCAGGGTCGCGCTCGTCAATCACCGCGACGCTTGACCCGTGGGGGCTCAGGCTTCTCTCGCAATGTAGGCCATCGCTTGTAAGGGCAGTGACAAACGACGTGCAGGTCAGAATGGTGCTGGGAACACAGTGCCTCGGGAGCGAGAGCATATCCTCGCTGCCAGAAGGGATCGAGATGAGGATGATTGACAGCGTGGCGTCAAACCTGATAATCGTGGATTCGACTCACATGGTGTCTGTTGACAGCAGCAACGGCAAGGCCGCGCTCTTTGCTTCCGTGGACTCGTTTGGCGCGCTCCAGTCCAGGAGCTTTGAGGAGGCGTGGAGCAAGGCCAGCGAAGTAAAGCCGCTTTTGGGTGCCGAGCCGTCGGTGGCAAAGAAGGCCATTGAGCTTGCAAGGATAGTAGAAAACGGGCTGGCTGCGCGGATGCTAGAATACACGGTCAACTCCACAGAGGTGCCGGCGGAGCTTGTCGACTTGATGGAGGAAAAATACAACTTCAAGGTTGCAGGCATGAGCGCGGCAGAAGTGATGGGCCTCATAGACTCGGCGCTGAGGATAAGCTGCCTCGGCGGGTTAAAGCACGACAGAAACAACAACATCGTGAGCCTCCAGTCAAAGGTTGACAGCAAGCAGGTCCTGCCGTGGGCGCTTGTACTGGCGTCATATTTCAAGCGCGCCGGCAACGAGCCGCGGATAATGCAGCAGGGCAGGCAGGCCGGCGTGCAGCTGGTGCACCTGCGGCTGGCAAAGCCCATTGCATCATGACATAAATAGCGAGCAGTGGCAATAAGATCCAGTGCGCGCAGTCACGGCAATTGTCATCGTTGCAGCGATAGCAGCAGGGTCTGCTGCCATTCTGTACTTTTTCCCCCTTGTCATGACCCAGGCAGACAAGCCTGCTGTAGAGATAAAAAATAGCTCTGCCATCGGGACAAGCAACAATGGCTACCAGCAAGTCAGCGTGACTGTGAACGGGGTCAAGCTGGTTGCAGACGTTGCGGCAACTGAAACACAGAGGACAAAGGGGCTTGCAGTGAAGGATCACCTGAACGAGAACGAGTCGATGCTGTTCGTGTTTCCAAGCGAGAGCAATCAGGCATTCTGGATGAAGGACATGAAGTTCCCGATCGACATAATATGGATGAACGCCAATAAGACCGTGGTCCATGTCGAGCATTCTCTGGATCCGTGCCCGGCAATCGGTTATTGCAAGACGTACAGCCCCGGAGCAAACTCGCTTTACGTGCTTGAAACTGTGGCAGGCTTTGCGGACAGGCACGGCGTTACAAACGGGATCAAGATGGAATTTAACCTGGAATAAGGCGGTCGGTTTTCATATAACGTACAAGACAATATATCAGTAGTTGGTTGCAAAACTGCTTTTAGCAATAATGGCTCGTCTTTAGCCAATGTCATACGATAATGAAGAGCACCGCGTCGCTGCTGCACAGGAGGAAGACTCGGTTTCTGCCAAGGCAAGAGAAACAGGCCAGATCCTCAAGGATCTGGTTGCGTCCATTGGTAGAAAGACCCGGACTGTCGCGGAAGAAAAGACTAGCCAGCTGAAAGAGGCGGCAGACGACAAGAACATCGCCGTAAAAGACGCAAGGGACATCCAGATGCTGGGCAGCCACATCGACAGCATAATCACGATATTTGATTCCACGATGGACGGGATAAGGCAGCAGCCCTACGACGAGCAGCAAAAGCTGATGGTCGGGTTCAAGAAGGTGTTGCAAGAGGAAATCTACGTGATAAACGCCCAACTGAACATGGCAAAGCGCCTAAAGGGCCTCGAGCCATCTGCCGAAATGGGCAGTGAAGAAAAGGTGAAAGAAGGGCAATGAACGTTACAGACGCAGAGGTGGTAGCGCCACCGATTTCTGAAACCGAAACTGAAGACGAGCACAGGGCATAAGCTATCGAGAGCAGGATATGCCTTCTAGTCGCGGAACAGCCGTTTACTCTGCCTCTTCATCTTCGTCCTCTTCGACAACTTCTTTTTGCTGCTTTTGCACCTTCCTTGCAAAGACAAGGTAGGTTGTGTGCCCTATCATCCTCATCGAGGGGCGGGTCATGCCCTCCCTTGCCTCCATGTTACGGATCAATAGCTCAATGCATTCAATGTCGGCATAGCCGGCCCGCTTTAATTCAGTGGCCGTCTTTTCTATCTGGTTCATAGTCGGGCAGATTGCCACAAATGCGCCGCTGCCCTTTAGCGCGTCGTGCACCTGGTCCACTACTGTCCATGGGTCGCCCAGATCGACAATCGCGACGTCAGCTTCCCTGATGTCAACTCCTTGGTGCGGGTCGTGCTGGTGGAGCGTGACGTATTTGTCCATCCCCGCCTTTTCCAAGTTGCGCCGGGCTATCTCCATGAAATCCGGGTTGACGTCAAAAGTGTAGATGTGGCCGTCAGGCTTGACGATGCTTGCCATGAATGTTGCAAGTGCCGCGCTGCCTGTCCCAATCTCTAGCACCTTGGAGCCGTTCTGGAGGCCGGTGCGTGCCGCGATGAACCCAAGGTCCTTTGGGTACACTATCTGCGTCCTGCGCTCTGACTTCATGATAAAGTCGTGGATGGTGGGCTCTATCAGAAATACAAGCTTGCCCTCTGTCGTCCTGACGGCAGACCCGTACTCCATGCCTATTGTGGAGGAGATGTCAATTATGCCGAGGTGGGTGTGCAGCTTTTTGTCCTGCGTCACCTTGGCAAGCCACTTTTTGCGCGGCGTGTGGAAAAGGAGCACGTACGAGCCTTCCTGTATTTTCAAGACAAGCGAATAGCAAGGAAGAGGGGATAAAAATCAATCTGGGAACAGGAGTCGCCTTCCAGTTCCTACCTGCATAATAATTAACTATCTCTTGCAAGCCGCTTGTCTAAAAGATGTCCTGCAGGGGTTATTGCAAGAACCATCCAAACTATGTCCCGATGAAAAAGATCGACTATTCAAAAGGCATGAAGGTGTGCATCACGTGCGACCGCGCCATTTTTCTTGGTCTGCTGGACTACCATTGCCCCTGCTGCAACAGGGGGCTGCGCACAAAGCCGCAGTACTATGGCGAAAAGAGCAAGATTGCAAGAGAATCAGCTGTTCACCGGATCTAGCTACATGCGCTCCAGCGCGGTGATCCCAAGCGTGGTGAGCGCGTTTTTCAGCGCGACCCCAAACGCGCTGACAAGCGCCAGTCGCGCCATCAGGACACCTGCATTCTCCTCTTTCAGCACAGGCACCTTTTCGTAGAACAGGTTGAAGGCCGTCGCAAGCGAATAGGCATAGCGCGCAAGCGACTTTGGCGAAAGCGACCTGGCGGCGTCTTCGAAAACGAGATCGAGCTTTGCTATCTCTTTTATCAGTGCGACCTCTGATTCGTGGGTCAAAAGCTCGAACCGGGCCTTGCTGTCCACTTGGCGGCCGGATTTCTCCAGTATCCTCTGCGACCGGGCGTACGCGTACTGCAGGTAAGGTCCTGTGTCTCCTTCGAGGCTGAGCGACTCCTTGACGTCAAACGTGATCATCTTGTCAAGGTCCTGCCTCACCATGTTGTAGCGTATTGCAGAAATTGCGATCTCTTCTGCTATTGCGTTTAGCTGCTGCTCTGAAAATTCCGGGTTCCTTGTCTTGACTTCCTCGTACGCCTTTGCGTGCAGCGTGTCAAGCACATAGTCGGCGTTGACGTAGATGCCCTTCCTGCCAGACATGTGCGTGGACTCGCGCTCACCGATGTCTATCCCCATAGACTTGGCAGTAGCGGAGCTGAGAGTCACAGCCTCGTAGCCGAGGTGCAGGTACTCCCTGCCTGACGTGCCCATCTGCGACAGCACCTGCGATATTATCCTCTGAAGGCGCGCCTGCCGCGAGTCGATTATCGTGGTGACCCTGTCGCCTCCGTTGAACTTCCTGTCTGTTGCCGACTCGCCGCCAAGTGTGGTGCGGTACAACATCGAATCATCCCACTGATTCTGGTATTTCGCATATGAGAACGGGTCGTCCACAAGCCCGAGCTTCCACGCGGCGTAGGGGATGTCCTTCGCGATGTAGGTCGCTGTGCCGTCGCTCCTTACGATCACCTTGTCCTCCTCGCCCTGAGCTTCTAT
Source organism: Nitrososphaeraceae archaeon (assembly GCA_021325075.1). Lineage (GTDB taxonomy): Archaea > Thermoproteota > Nitrososphaeria > Nitrososphaerales > Nitrososphaeraceae > Nitrososphaera. Next base: position 23,228 of record JAJPHX010000124.1, read on the forward strand.
CACCCAGCAGCCCTTGTTCTTGCCTTCCGCCTCAAAGCGGGCAATGTTGTTCTTCTTCAATAGCTCAAAAGCCCTGCTCCACAGCTTTGAAACTACGATGTGCGACTCAAAATTCAAGAGGTCGTAGCGCGCCTTCATGCGCCAGCAGGTCTTTAGCTGCTCCTGAAGGACCCGCATCGTGATGTTTGCGGCAAACCGGGCTATTTCCGACTTGCCTTCTTCAATCTCCTTTAGGACCAGCTTGCGCATTTCTGCGAGCTCTTTGTCTTTTTCATACATCTCGTTTATCTTGACGTACACCTCGTCGCCGCAATACTGGTCAAATTTCTTGCCTCCTGGTGGCTCTGTCTTCATGCCGGCAAACTTGAATCCAACCACTATGTCTGCCACCTGCAAGCCCGAGTCGTCGACATAGTTGAGCACCGTGGTTCGATGATTTGTCGCCTTCATTATCCGGTAGAGCGCGTCGCCAAGTATGACGTTTCGCATGTGACCAACGTGCAGCGCCTTGTTTGGGTTGACGCTGGTGTGCTCGATTATGACGTGGCTTCCCTTGCCAGAGTCGTAGTAGCCATAACTATCAGGGTTTTTCAGCACCTGTGCAAGTGTGGTTGTCGACAATTTAGCGTAATTTGCCCTGAAGTTGATGTAGCCGGCAGGGTGCGGCTCGGCAGAAAGCACGAACGAGTCCTGTTGTGGCTTTATGCGCTCGATAAGCTCGCCGGCTATTTTCTGCGGCGCCTTTTTGGCTTGCTTGCTCATCTGGAACGCGACGTTGCAGGTGAGGTCGCCAAACTCTTTTCGCGGCGGCTCTGAAACGTCAAAATCCAGTTTGGGATAGCCGGCGCTTTCAACCGCTGACGCGACAAGGGCGCGCACCTGTTCGATCAACACCCTGAAAGTCATTGCACTTTCACTCCAAGGTAGTTGAACGCGACAAGATCGATTGCTTCGACAAGGCCGGCCCCTTCCCTGCCATTTACTGTGTGTGTGGCCTTGGCCTTGACGCTATCCTCAGCATGGGCAAGCGCGATGCTGCGGCCGCAGGCGGCAAACATTGGTATGTCTGTTTCGCTGTCGCCTATGGCGACCGTTTCTTCCGGGCCTGCCTTGAGCATCTTGAGCACCTCTTTCAGCCCGCGGGCCTTGTCAACCCCTTTTTCGTTGATGTGGAAAGCGTACTTGCTGTCTGATAGATACAACGGAAGGTCGTGCTCGTCAAATATTTTCTGACCTTCCTTTATGTCAAACGTACGGAGCATCACGACTTCAGTCATCCTCGGGAAGACTGGCTTTATCTGCACGCCGTCGAGGCTTTTTTTCAATAGCTCGTACCCTTGCAGGCACTTTTCCTTGCTTGCCAAGAGTTTGTGCTCCTGCGGCGCGACTGTTATTGCGCCACCGTTTTCACCGATAGCTATTCGGGTTGTGCCGCCAAACACTGCAAGCACATAGGCTTCGACTGACGACCGGCCGGTGACATAGACTACGTTGTAGCCAAGCTTCTCAAGGTGACGCAGCTTTGCAAGCGCTCCAATGTGGATTATGCCTCCCCCGTTTTCAGTCAGGGTTCCATCGATGTCCACCGCGAAAACCTTGATTGTTGTCAAGCGCGGAAATTAGGGAGGGTTTGAACGTTATAAGTGTATTTTAAAAATTGGGGAAGAGACTATTCTGCGACTTTTCTGCCGGCCGCAATTATAGTCACGTGGCCATGTCCATCGTGAGCGAGCCCTTTAGCATTTCCTTGAACGTGGCCATGTCCTGCGGCGTTATCGCGGCGGTCATGGAAGCGATCTGCGGAGCAGGAACCTGCACAGGCTCGGGCACACTTGCCGGCGCGGGCGCCTTTACCTTGCCCGGCCCCCTTATCCTCCTGTCTGTAAGCGACTTTTGCTTCCTGATGTTTATCTTGATCTTGAACCCGTACTGGCCGCGGTTGCTCCATTTTTCCATTTCAACAATGTCGCCAGTGCCGACAAGCCTGTCGCCTTCCTGCGTGACGACCGTAAAGTCAGTCCTGTCACCCTGCCTTATTGTCGAAATCTTTTCGTAAAAGTGCTGCCAGTCGAGCGGGTTTGTTATCAGTGCCTGCACGGTGAGCATGTCGCCCACAGAAACTTGCTTGATGTAGCTTGACAAAATTTCAATGCTGCAAAGTTTGGCGTACACGGAGATTAAAGGCTCTTCTAAAATATATAACTTTTGGAAATAGACGCCAAGACTAGAAAATAAGATCAGCTTATTTTCTGACTAATGTAAATAATGTAACAAAACCATAATTTTCACGCAATTCTCGGTTCTATTTAATCTTCAGGTGTTGTATTCGGTTGTTGATTTTCGGTTGGTGCTATTAAAACCAATCGAGTGTTTACTTTTGACTCTATTTCGGGCAGTCGCTTTCGGATGAGGTGTGAAAGTTCTTCTTGCTATGGATTGGTTGGGAACTGTGAATCTGTATTTCTTGCAAATATCAGACAGACTCGTGTGAGATGTCATGATAAATTGAATGAACAATGCTCTTACGTGTCATGAGAATTAGTGAAACCAAGTATTTGTTTATCAGCTTCTAGCTGTTCTGCATATTCTGCTTTCATACTCGGCAATTTGCGAAGAATGCCATCAACGTGTTCATTTAGCGCGGCTTTCACCTTGGCATCTAGCATCAGATAATTTGCAAAGGACAACCAGTTTATTTATGGTTGTTCTTTTGCAACCGATAATTCTAGCAGTTCTTTCCAACCCTTAACATGTAGACCTGCTGCTTGAGCCGGTGTTTTTCCTTCTAATGCCATGTGCGGCTTGACAAAGTTGTACCCAATTCTCTGACCTTCTGCAAGCGGCGTGTCTGCTTTTTCCACCCTCGCATTACCTTCGTCCTTTACCTGATAGTTCATCGAGCCATTCAACCTGTTGTGTTTTATATGCGGAAAGCCAAGTTCAGGGAACTGACTGCATGTTTCATATACAAGATTATTTAACGACTAGAACAGGGGCCCGTCGCCCAGTCAGGATAGGGTGCTGTTCTAAACAAGAGCACAAGCCTCCGAAGCCAGTTGTCGTGGGATCGAAGCCCACCGGGCCCGCTAATTCCTACCATTTCAAAGTCATTGCTTATAGGTGCGTAAGCATAATGGATCGCCGCTCAGATGATGACCTGTTATCCGTGGGAGCATAATGCGATGAAGAGATCACGACGGTCTGATGAGATCTATAAAAGAATTATTTTTCCTGCGACGCATTTCAATTAGTTCTTTTATACTGCACTGACGCCATACTGGCAAATGCAATATCAAATGAAGCCGGTACGCTATTCTGCTATCAATTTGATTTTGCATAACGTTTTTTCCAATTATGCTTTTTCATGCTCAAATTATGCAAAAACCTACGCTCAGTTTTTGGCAGTATGCAAGATCCACGCTCATTCCGCGTA
>JAJPHX010000142.1 GCA_021325075.1 Nitrososphaeraceae archaeon
ACTAGACAGCAAGGGAATAGTTGGACATCAAAGAGGGTCTGACATTTGACGACGTACTTCTTGTTCCTAAACGATCGCCCATAGTTTCCAGATCCCAGACAGATCTGCGCACAAAATTATCACGCAACATCACTCTTAATATCCCTATAATCAGCGCCAACATGGACACTGTCACAGAATCAGGCATGGCAATAGCCCTGGCAAGGGAGGGCGGGGTTGGCATAATCCACCGCTTTTTGACCATTGAAGATCAGGTTGACGAAATCCTGCGAGTAAAGCGCTCAGAGTCAGTCATGATAGAGCAGCCTTATACCATAAAGCCGGACGTGCCCATGTCGGAGGCCAAAAAGGCGATGGCCGAGTACGGCGTCTCTGGACTCTTGGTTGAAGAAGGAGGCAAGCTCGCCGGCATCATCACAAGGCGTGACATTACTTTTGAAAATAATCCAAAGCGCAAAGTATCAGAGTTGATGACAAGGGATGTCATCACCGCAAAAGCCGGCCTTACGATAGAGCAGGCAAAGGAAATCCTGCACAAGCAGAGGATAGAAAAGCTGCCAGTGGTCGACGACAAAAAGCGAATAGTCGGGCTTATCACGAGCAAGGACATCTTGAAGATGGAGCACTACCCACACGCTTCAAAGGACAGAAAGGGCAGGTTGCTGGTTGGCGCGGCGGTGGGAGTCAAGGGCGACTATCTGGAGCGCACCGAGGCGCTGCTTGAAGCAGGCGCCGACGTTCTGGTAGTTGATATCGCCCATGGCCATAGCGATAACGCGATCAACACAGTGCACATGATAAAGAAGGCTTTTCCAGATTGTGAGCTTGTCGCAGGCAACGTCGCGACAGGCGAAGGGGCGCGCGACCTGATAAAGGCAGGCGTTGACGCAGTCAAGGTTGGCGTGGGCTCCGGCTCTATCTGCATAACTAGGGTCGTGACAGGCTCGGGTGTCCCGCAGCTAACAGCAGTAGTCGATAGCGTCAAGGTTGCAAATGATTATGGCATCCCTGTTATCTCTGATGGCGGCGTCAGAAACTCTGGCGACATGACAAAAGCTCTGGCTGCAGGCGCGTCGTCGGTAATGATAGGCAGCCTCTTTGGTGGGACCGACGAGAGCCCTGGCAAGACGCTTGTCAAGAACGGCAAAAAGTTCAAGATGTATCGCGGCATGGCATCGTTCTACGCATCACTTGGGCGCAAGTACCGCGAAGAAGGGCCCCAAGTGGTGGACTCTGACGACCTCAACGACTATGTGCCTGAAGGTGTCGAGGCAATGGTGCCGTACAAGGGAAGCGTGGTTGAAATCGTAAGGCAGCTTGCCGGTGGCCTGCGCTCGGGGCTCAGCTACTGTGGTGCAAAAACCATACCAGAGATGCAAAAGAACGCCGAGTTCATCAAGATGACCTCGGCCGGGTTCATCGAAAGCCAGCCGCACGACGTTGACCTGATGTAAAGTACGATGAATTTTGTGCAGCCTTCATTAATGAATTTCTTCTATGGTAGAGATGTATTTTCTCTACTCCTACTCAGGTGCCGGACTCGATACCTCGTATATACACAACTGTCATCTGGCTAGTAGGTTTGAGCAAAAAGAAAGGAGCCGCAATTGCCATAATTGCGGTTGTCGCGGCATTTGGCGGCCTGGTAGCTTATTCTCTCAGCCTGCCTAAGCAAGAGCAAGCAAGCACAGAGCCACCCGTCAATACGGTGGACAGCTCACAGCTAAAGGCAAATGACAGCGGGCCGGAAAATAATGGCGGCACAACCGTTGCAGAAAATAATGCAGACCAGCAATCGCAGGCGGCAAACGGCACAGTAATTGCAAACAATACCGTCATCGCGAACAATACCATCGTGATAAACAAGCCTGTGTACAACAACAATACTGTGATCTACCAGCCAGTCACGATACACCTCGAAGACTACAAAACTACAATCAACCAGCATGTCAAAGTAGAAAACAACGCCGCAACAGGCAGCAAGCCAACAACAAATAGCAAGACCTACAGCATGACAATCCATGCAAAAAGGATCCCGTCGGATGGCTGGAGTGGAAGATTTGCAGACGATAGAGTAGGCATGTTTGTCGCAGTCTATGACATGAAAGGCAAGCTGATAAAGTCAGGCTTTGCCGATGAAAACGGCTTTACGGTCAGTGGGCTTGAGAACAGCCTCTATTTCGTCTATCCGGCAGACTGCACCAGCTGCAACCACTCAAAAAATGACATTATCTTCAAGCAGTGGGAAGATGGAAGCAAGGACAGGCCAAGGCTTGTGCCAGCCGGCTCTGATGTGACAGCAAGCTATGGCCTGATTGTTGAAAAGACAGAGTCGCCTCCAAAACAGCCGGCGCCCACACCGCCAGAAGAAACGCAAACTTCTGCAGTGCCAGAGATAAAGCTGAGCGCCAGCAACGCGACGTATGTCTACGGCTGGGTGCAGATTAACGCGCAGATAGTAAACAAGGTGCAAGGGTACGACGACGTGCTGATCAAGGTGTATGCTCCTAACGGGACGTTGCATGACAGCTTCCCCTACTCTGATCAACAGGGCTTTTTTGCGTCAAGGCAGGCCGGCGAAGGTAACTATAGGATAGTTGCTACGTACAAATACGACAAGTTCACTGCCAAGGACGAGATCCTGCACCCAATCAAGTTTGCAACTCCGGAATTTGTCAACTTGGCAGCGACTGAAGACAACGGCACGGTCCGGTTGTCCGGCCTGATGAAAGGAGGTCTTGCAGGCGAGAACGTGTCGATAGTAATCCGCGGTCCCGA
>JAJPHX010000101.1 GCA_021325075.1 Nitrososphaeraceae archaeon
ATTACGATGCCAAAGAGAAACAGCGTCGTGACGTCGCCAAGCGACGTTATCACTATCATTGCCGCATCGAGGCCAGGGTTGCCCTGAATCGACTTGAAGTAGCGGCTTGCCGCATCATCGACAGAAGATGTTACGCCAGAGCCGACTACTGCAGAGAATACGATAAACACGATCACAAGGGCTACGAAATATATCGACCGCGTCCTTATCATCCATGGCGGCCTGACAGATGTGGACAATCGTTAGTAGAAAGGGCTTTTGTTGCCGTTTAATTGTTTTCCTTACATCTTACTCTTGCATTGAGGGCAAGCCTTGCTTTCCTCTGCCTGCGCAAAGTATGTGGTAAAATTGCAGGCCTTGCAGGTTGCCGGCTCCAGAATGTTCCACAGTCTGTAGTAACGCGTGTTGAAATTTTGCGCTATAGGACGCAGAAGGCCGGACTTTTCCATGTCAAGCAAGACTTCCTCAAAGTCAAGCACATCGTCGAGTGTCTTGTACCGGTCCATCTGGTTGAGGAAACCCAGTATCTCGTCGTTGCTAAAGCGCGTGTCGGTGTCATTAAAATTGTCAAAGATTATCTTGCGGATGTCGTGGCTGCTTACCTTTAGTGTTGACATTTAGAGACCCTTTGAATCATCCTGCAGCTTTTTGGCTGAAGCAGGGTCTTTGTTAGCATAGTACTGCACCATGCCAAGCTTTAGCACCTTGAGCGACAACAGTGCGCACTTGATCCTTGCCGGGCCGAGGTTTGTGAGACCAATGTTTTCGAGAATGTCATCCTTTGTCAGGTCCTTGATTGAAGTGAGCGGCTTGCCTGCCACCATTTCAGTAAGCATTGAGGCACTTGCCTGACTAATTGCGCAGCCCCTACCTTCGAACTTGATGTCCTTTATCTTGTCGCCATCCACCTTGAGGTGAATGTCTATCTCGTCGCCGCAGAGGGGGTTGCTGTCGTGGATGCTGACGTCAGGGTTTGCCATCTTGCCCTTGTTCCTTGGGTTGCGGTAGTGGTCGAGGATTATCTCCCGATAAATGTCGTCACTCAAATCTTGAACAGCCTCCTTGCTTCATCAAGCGCGTCAATAAACTTGTCGATCTCTTCCTTTGTGTTATAGATATAAAAACTTGCCCTAGAAGTGGCAGAAACGTCAAGCCTCTCCATGAGCACCTGAGCGCAGTGGTGGCCTGACCTTATGGCAATCCCATGATCGTTCATTATAGTGGCAAGGTCGTGTGGATGAATGTCGCCTATATTGAAGGATACCACGCCGCCCCTATCTTTTGTGTTGCGCGGGCCATAGAGTGTCACGCCCTTTACTCCTGTGATCCTGTCAATCGCGTATTTTGTTAGCTCGATTTCATGCTCCCTTACCCGGTCCATGCCGATGTTATTGAGGTAATCGATCGCAGCTGAAAATCCTATTACGTCTGCGATGTTAGGCGTCCCGCCTTCGAACTTGTACGGCAGGTCATTGTACCTTGTTTCGTACTTGTGGACCTCTTTTATCATGTCGCCTCCTCCCAGGAATGGCGGCATTTTTTCAAGGATTTCTTTCTTGACGTAGAGGATGCCAACCCCTGTGGGGCCCAGCATCTTGTGAGCAGAAAATGCCATAAAGTCGCAGTCCATCTTTTGAACATCGACTTGCATATGTGGCACCGACTGGGCGCCGTCAATCAATACAGGTATGCCTTTTTCATGCGACATCTTTATGATATCATTGACAGGCACGATGGTGCCAAGGACGTTTGACATGTGTGTTACTGATACTAGCTTTACCTTGTTGCTATCAAGGTGTTTTTTGTATTCATTCATCTTCAGGTAGCCGTCGTCGTCTACCCCAATGTATTCCAGCTTGGCGTTCTTTTCAGTAGTCAGTATCTGCCACGGCACGATGTTGCTGTGGTGCTCTATTTCTGTGATCACAACCTTGTCATCCTTTTTGATGTTCGCCCTGCCCCACGAATAGGCTACAAGGTTCAGAGCTTCTGTGGCGTTGCGGGTGAATATTATTTCCTCGATGGATCGCGCGTTAATGAATTTTGCGACTTTTTCCCTTGTGGTTTCAAAGGCAAGCGTCGCCTCTTCAGCCATCTGGTGAACCGCCCGGTGAATGTTTGAATTGTAATTCATGTAATAGTCGTGGATCGAGTCGATTACCGCAAGCGGCTTTTGTGTAGTTGCCGCGTTATCAAGGTAGACGAGTTGCTTGCCTCCGCTCATCTTGCGCTTGAGTATCGGGAAATCCTCCCGGATCTTTTGCACATTGAGAGCGCCCTTTTGCATCATTTCGCTAACCCAGATTGATGTAAATTGTGTTGTCCTGTATTTTAACCTTGTAAGTTTTAAGCGGCACTTCTGCAGGCGCATTCTGCGGTAGGCCAGAATCTAGCTTGAACGCCGACAGATGCAGCGGGCAAGTCACGGTTTTTTCTTCTTCGTTCATGATGCCCGTCGACAGGTCTGCGTATGCATGTGTGCATATCCTGTCTGTGGCAAACACTTGGCCACCCGCCCGGGCCAACAGTATCTTTTTGTCGCCATGGTCAAAATCATAAAGATCGCCGTTCTTGAGCGACTTGGCGTCGCACACCCTTATCCACTCTGCCATTTGTAATTACCTGTACTTGTAGTGCTTTTCAAATAGGTCCTGCGTTTCGCGGTAGCGAGATTTTTCCACTTCAAGTATCTGCTCCATCGCCTCATCGGTCCGGAGCATGAGCGGCTTGCCCTGCCACTTGTTCTCGATCAAATAGTTGACCCACGCCCTGATAGTCGGGCCCATCTTCCTTGACAATGGTTCAAGAAAGCCTGACACTATTTCGCGCTTTGCTCCTTCTCTGCCAAGACCCCTTGTCATCAGGTAATAGATCTGGCCTTCGTCCATCTGGGCGACTGAGGCAGAGTGAGTAGCCTTGACTTCGTTTGTCTCTATCTCGAGTCCCGGTATAGAGTCGGATTTTGCGCCCCTGTCAAGCAGTATCGCGTGTCCTGCAAGGTACGATTCCGTGCCCTTGCCCTCCTTGCCTATCTTGATCATGCCCTTGAATAGTGATTTTGAAGTGTCCTTGAGGACAGACTTGACAAGCACCCTCCCTCTAGAATGCGGGCCATGGTGGATCAGGTTTGACATGACGTCGAATGACTGGTTGCCCACCCCAAAGACTATTTCAACATCTTCAGCAGAAGCGCCGGACCCCTTCATGATGCTGTCTGTCTTGTAGCGCGCCAGCATTGAGCCGAACATGCCAATGTACCATGACATCTTGGCGTCCCTTTCAACAAACGCCTTCCTGTTTGAAACGTTGACAGTGTCAGAGCCCATCGCCTGCAGAGTCACAAGCTCCAGATGCGCGTTCGGGCTGACATGGGTTTCGACTAGCTCGAAATAACCTTGCTGCACATCTTGCCTGCCTGACGAGCCGGGAGCGTATAATTCTTGAACAACAGTCGCTTTAGAGCCAGTGTCTGCCACGATGATGTTTCTCGATATGAGCGACGTGCCGTCATCTGCAAGTGAAGTGATTATCCTTACCGGGTCTTCAACTATCGTGTTTTTTGGGATATAAATAAAAACGCCTGACTGGAAAGCCGACGCTTCAAGCGCGAGATATCTGTCTTCTAGGTAGTTTAGCTGGTTTGCATCTATGTGAGACTTTACCAAGTCGCTGTGCTTTTCAAGCGCGTCCTTTATCCCTGTCACAATAACGCCCTGCTTGGCTACATTGTCCCGGACAAATATCCGGCTGATCTCCTGTCCCACCTGCAGGACTCCAGTTTCCTGCTCCAGCTCTTTGAGCCTGTCAGCCAGGTCCTTGCCAAGCGCTGCCGGCCTTGATGGCGTGGCAAAATGAACATTCTCCGGCTTGATCTTGTTGACGTCGGAGTATTTGCTGTACAGCGGCGAGACTTCTGCTGGGAGCGACTGGTACTGCGAAAATGCCTGCTTGCGCATCGATACGAGCCACGCAGGCTCTTTGCCTGACAGCGACTCGACGTACTGGCTGTTAATTGAAGACAGGGCTGTTGTCATGGTTATCACACAAAGTGACGGGATTAGCCGACAGAGCCTTCCATCTCGAGCTTTACCAGCCTGTTGAGCTCGACTGCATATTCCATCGGCAGCTCCTTTGTGAACGGCTCCATAAACCCGCCTACGATCATTGACAGCGCGTCTGACTCTGTGTAACCTCTGCTCATAAGGTAGAATATCTGGTCCTCGCCGATCTTGCCCACTGTCGCTTCGTGTGTGATGGTCGCGTCGTCTTCGTTGACTTCGATGTACGGGTACGTATCTGTCCGGGAGCGCTCGTCAAGCAACAGCGCGTCGCACCTGACGTTTGATTTTACTCCGGTCGCGCCCTTTGCCACGTGCAACAGACCCCTGTAGGTTGTCCTGCCAGAGTCCTTGCTCACTGACTTGCTTGTAATTCTTGAAGTGGTATTTGGCGCAAGGTGAACCGCCTTTGCCCCTGCGTCCTGGTGCTGGTCTTTGCCGGCAAACGCTACTGACACGACTTCTGCGTGTGCACCCTTGCCAAGCATGTAGACGCCCGGGTACTTCATGGTCAGCCTGCTTCCGAGGTTGCCGTCGATCCACTCTACTTTGGCGTTTTCGTAGGCATAAGCCCTCTTTGTGACTAGGTTGTAGACGTCCTTGCTCCAGTTCTGGATTGTCGTGTATCTTATCCTCGCGCCTTTCTTTGCGATCAATTCAACAACCGCAGAGTGCAATGATTCTGTGGTATATACCGGCGCCGTGCACCCTTCGATGTAGTGGACATCTGCGCCTTCATCCGCGATGATTAGCGTGCGCTCAAACTGGCCGATGTTCTCTGCGTTTATCCTGAAATATGCCTGCAATGGAAGGTCGACCTTGACTCCCGGCGGGATATAGATGAACGAGCCGCCTGACCAGACTGCGCTGTTGAGCGCTGCAAACTTGTTGTCTTCTGGCGGGATTACCTTGCCAAAATGCTTCTTTACGATCTCGGGGTACTCCTTGACTGCCGTGTCGGTGTCTGAGAAAATCACGCCCTGTTTTTGCAAGTCTTCCCTTAGATTATGATAAACGGTTTCAGATTCGTACTGCGCGCCAACTCCCGCAAGGAACTTGCGCTCTGCTTCTGGAATGCCAAGCTTTTCAAATGTGTTCCTTACCGAATCAGGAACATCTTCCCAGCTCTTGCTGGTCTTTTCCGATGCCTTGGCGTAATAGTAGATGTTCTGGAAGTCGATCTTGGACAGGTCGCCTCCCCAGTTTGGCATCGGCTTGCTCATGAAGACATCGTATGATCGGAGCCTGAAATCCCTCATCCAGTCGGGCTCGCCCTTCATCTTGCTGATTTCCTCAACTGTGCCCCTAGAGAGCCCCTTCTTGCTGAGGTAAACATAAAGCTCAGTAGAATCCTTAAAGTCATACTTGCTATAATCCATATTCAGGTCTTTTGCAGTCATACGTTTGGTATAACGCTGTTATGTTTTATATATATTTTGCACCCGGCAAGCG
>JAJPHX010000010.1 GCA_021325075.1 Nitrososphaeraceae archaeon
CGCAATATGAATACCGGATGGCCGTTTCAGGCAAGGCCTTGAGAAGTAAAGAGCATAAAATAATTCAAGAAAATTACAACAAAATCAGAAAAATATTAGGTTGGAAAGAAATAAAGCTGTAAGCTCTGGCTGCTTTCTGTGCAGCTATGACCACTTGAGGTGTTTTATATCAAAATTTTATCTAGTCAGCTATAGTCAACTATCTTTCACCGGCTGTTGTTATTATCTACCTAGTGCCCTCGAAAAAGGAGATAATAGAAGCTTGAGCCCATTTTTGGTGACTGCCTAATGATCAATTCTGAACAGATGCTTGCCAAAGACCTAAGGCAGATGCTTGCCGATAAGGCAGAACTTGTAAGGCAGAACGGAGGGTTTGCCGATGGGCTTGATGAAATTGGAGGGTTACTTGCCCGGTACAACCCTGCGCCTTCGCCCATACTAAATGCCATCGACCAAAAAGGGCAAGATTTTGCAACGTACTTTTTTGCCGCATATTCGGACACACGTGATCTGGACAAATCCATCCTTGTCTACAAGGCAGTAAAATTGCTTGTCAGGTACATACTGCTGATGGATAGATACTACGAGGTTGGCAACAAAAAATACGAGAGGATCGCTAGGGGACTCTTGCAGACCATCAAGAGATCGCACAATGGTCACCTGAAATATTCAGTTGATTTTGCGATAAAGCAGTTCTGGCCGTTCTGGAACTTTGAGCAGCTCATAAAGAAGCGCATGATAAAAGGGCATGTCTTTACGGTCAACGAGCTCAGGCATTTCAACCTGTTCAAGTCGTCAGACGCGCCAATAATATACGCCCGCATTTTAGACAGCGAGCTGTACAATTTCAATCCAAATATTGCCACTATCCTGCATTACAATCAGGCGCTGCTGGACATACAGGATGACTTTGAAGACATTGAGGAAGACGTGCATGATATAATGCCCAATATCTTTATCCTGGCCTCAACAGAACATGTTCCCTTTGCAAAAATCCTGAAAAATCCAAGCCAAGCTAGAAAATTGACAGCCGGCAATGGAGCCCTAGATGCCATCCTTTCAATAGTCGAGCAATACAACAAGCTAGTAACAGGGATACAGGTTCCGCAGAACTTTGCCTTCCTGAAACACCTGACAAGAGACTATACTAACAAGCTCCTAGATACATTAAATGTCATACCAAAATGACCTATGAAACGATCAAGAAATATTTTCGATTCGTTCAGGCCAACAGGCCTGCATACTTTAATTTCAACAAGCAGCTGGCATTGGGCGAGCTTGCCGGCTTTCTTGCTGGCGTAGGTGTTGCAGAGGCAATCGCATTTACAAAAGATGAAATTGCAATTTCAATATCTTCAGGTGCCGCCGACTATATAGGTTCCACCCTTGGATTTCTGGCAATCTACTACCATGACAGCAAGTTGCAATACCGCGACCTTCCGCGAAAAGAGCGGTTCAAGAAAGTAATGAAGAGTGCTCTATCTCTGTGGCCTTCTGTAGCAGCCGCAGATATAGCAGTCATTTTTGCAAGACCTTATGCCCATTACCTACTACTGCTTTCGGGTCTTGAAGCGGGCATCGCAGCAACAATAGCTCACTTCATCGCGGTTGGTGTCTTTAATGGTGCTGCCTTGCTATCAAGAAGCATAATCGACTATACACAGACTAAAAAACAATAATGAAAAATAGCAGCAGCCTTGCTGAATTTGCCATCCTCTGCCATGCCTGCAAATAGAAAACTTTTAACCCTTTCTCATGATATAAGGCATTGGTAGCTTGGTCCAGATCGATGAAGATATTATTAGACTAATAATAAAACAGAAAAATGTGGTTCTTGTAGGCAGCGTCAACGCGAACGGAATTCCAAACATTTCGCCACGATATGTTCTTGGAATATTGCAGAATGAAAAGCTGCTCTTTGCAGACGCCTTTGAGAACAAGACGTTTCACAACATCAACGCATGGCCAAAGGTGACTGTTGCAATTTTTGACAGGGATACACAGGGCGGGTACCAACTAAAAGGCGACGCAGAGGACGTAAGCGATTCAAACCTGATCTCCCAAGCAGAAGCCAAGCTCAAGGAGTATGGCATTGATTTTAAGCCAAAGAAGGTGTGGACGCTTGCTGTTAAGGACGTGTATTCTCTTGAGCCAAACGCGAAATCCAGATCGCCTCTTGCATCTTACTATTCATGATCAGTGTCTGGTCTGAGGTTTAAGGAAACCTTTGCTATTCCGTCTTTCTGGTGCTAGATTTTGTCGGCAGTAACGAGATAAAAAGACACACCCAAGTCAATGAATTTTATGTTTCTGAATTGTGCTTGTTTGAGAAGCGTTGTTACCTGTCTCTTTGTCATAAATTCGTGGCCTTGGAGAACAAAGTCTAGCTGCATGGTCATGATCATCTTGTTCTCTTTGCACGTTTTACATCCTTTCGCCTCTGTCAGCAGACCCTCTAAAATGGCAATGCTGCCGCCTTTTTTCAATGCCTTGTAGCAGTTTCGTACAGCTCGTTTTTTATCGTGCATCAG
>JAJPHX010000001.1 GCA_021325075.1 Nitrososphaeraceae archaeon
AGAGAATCATTCTTGCATACCGTGACTGAACTGGATGCCGCCAGTCCTGACATAACATACAAGATAACTCCTATCGAATTGACTTTTATGAGAAATGCAGTTGTCCAGTGCGAGTGGTTCCTTACAAAGAAGAATTTGCTCGGCAAAGTAGAAGAGCGAACTTCAAGCGAGGGGATCACAACGATTCTACACATTCTCGAAAGAATGAATACGTACATCCGGGCATATAACGAGGAAACATCAAGAATGGCGCAACTAGATATTATCAGCTTTCTACATCAACGGAAGTTCGGATATAATGACCACCAGAGATTGACTGCCTTTTTCAACAGGTTGGAGAAGGCAGCAATTGATTTCCTTGAAAGTACTGAGTCTGCGTAGGCTCCAGTAATATGATTTATTATTCTATTTTTGGCAGAGATTTATTCAAGCAGATATCTTTCTATGTATTCAATTATCTGCCTCTTAGCTTGTGGATTCAAAGACGCCGTAGTGTTTCCCTTGTGCAAGATTAGATAGCCTTCATTAGCAAGTTCCTTGACCTTCTTTCTTACGTTCTTGCCGTTATTCTGGACGACCTGTCCGAGCCAGTTGGACATTGTGTCGATTGGAAAATAACGCTCTCCCCATCTGCCTTTTCTCATGATGAAATTCAGGATGAGTGCCTTCAGCTCCTCATCCGAATATTCTCTTTTCATTGGTACACTTACCATACCTTTAGAAGTCTAAGTTTAAATACCCTCATACATGTAATTACATGTGTGTACGGTATGGAGAATGAATCATTAATTGCAACAGTATTCGGGTACTCCCCCCAAATGAGGATATTGAACTATCTGCTGGACTTTCCCACAAACGATTTCACAAAGAAGGACATAATCCAGGCCCTCGGCATGAGCAAGCAAACCTTCTACAAGTATTTCGACAATCTGGAAGATGCAGGGATGGTCAAGGTGAGCAGGGCAATAGGCAAGGCCAAGCTCTACAAGATAGACAAGTCAAGCCCGATGGTAAAGACAATCACGGAGTTTGAAAAAAAGCTATCATTGCAGATAGCGGAACAAGAAGAGGCCAAAATTAAGCATCCCGTTGCCGTTACATGATTGCAACTCCTTTACAGGACTATTTGGACTTACAATAAAGGTATGACACACTTATGCTCAAAGTTCAGTCATTCACTATTCCGTTTTGAACGCTTCTAAGTACATTCCAATTACTTCCGGAGGGATATTTCCAAATTCTTGTTTATTATTTCCAGAATCTTTCTTGGTGATGCTTGAATACTAATTCTAGTTCCTTCGATTGATACAAGATTCCCTACTAATGCCTTATGCTATTAACAGGATGATAAGATTTTCAATTGAATATTCCTTCAGGATTGGGTCAATCTGACAAGGTGCGTGCCGAGCAAGAAGCTCACGAACAGTATGAATAGCGTCCATGTCCATGAAAGTGTAATCATCAGGAGCGTAGATTGCCATTTCATGGCAAAATGGGCATATTTCCTTATTCTTTGTTGTCAGCCTGTCAATGTCTGCGCCCTTGCTGGGAATCCTGATAGAACAGGAAAAACTCGTTTGCCGGCAGCCTTTGCTGCCGGCATTCACGTCATTTCATCAAGCTCGGTCAATGCCACAGTTCCGGCTACCGAAGCCTACTCTCCGGATGCTCTATGTGGAAGTCAATTGCTTTATTGCAGAATTCACCAACTTGTATTGGCTATTCCCTCCAAAGTGAGCTTGTATGCCATATGTCCCTGCTGCCGGAGCTATTAGCCCTGACTGGACTGCCTTACCCGATGCATCTGTTGTCATGTCTCCTATCACTATTGGCGAATCAGCTGTGAATGATACTGTCATTCCACTTAATGGTGTGAGTGTGACTTTGTCCTT
Source organism: Nitrososphaeraceae archaeon (assembly GCA_021325075.1). Classification (GTDB taxonomy): domain Archaea; phylum Thermoproteota; class Nitrososphaeria; order Nitrososphaerales; family Nitrososphaeraceae; genus Nitrososphaera. The sequence goes on from JAJPHX010000001.1 coordinate 1,893, forward strand.
TAGTGTGGCAGTTACTTTGTACGTCCCTCCGTTAGCGACAGAAGCTGGAGATACTGCAAGTGTCAGTGTAGTGGCATGTGGCAGCGTGGTATAGGGTTTTACAGAGGAGTCCTTTGCACCGTATAGAGAATTCCCTGCAAACTGAGCTTGAACCGTCCAGCCTGTAGCTGCCGTTAGAGGCGATGTTCCAGAAGCTGTGAAGGTGCCGTCTGAAGCAGTCGTTGCGGTACCAAGGCTACCTGCGCCAGTGCCTGTAAAGGTGATCGTCTCTCCTCCAATGCCCGCTCCATTGTTCTTATTCACAAGTGAGCCGGATACAACAACCGCATTTCCCCATGGCACAGATGTGATCGATTTGAGAGTGATGCTAGTAGGACTCGTGGTAGGATTTGTGCATACGTTGACTTTGTTTGTGTCCATCGTGACTGCGGCATTCATTGCCAAAACTCTACCGTCCACCTTTGCGCCAGTGGTCAGCGTGATTGATTGATCAGCCATTATGGTTCCCCTTATGAGAGAGTTCGTTCCGAGGGTTGCTGAACTGCCCACCTGCCAAAAGACATTGCAGGCACAGACGCCGTTGATGAGGTTCACGCGGCTAGCTGACGCGGTTGTGAGCGTGGATCCCGCCTGGAAGATAAAGACTGCAGTCTTGTCACCTTGGCCGTCCAGCGTAAGGGTCCCTGTTAGCCCAAGCGATGAGGCGGAATTGTAGACGCCCGGTGTTAGGGTTTGCCCGCCAAGGTCCGCGGATACGGTGGCTGTCGGAGTTCGTCCAGCGGCATCGTTATACGCGGCGGTCAAGTCAGTTTTGGCTTGATCTGCAGCAGAATCTGCCACGTGTGTCACCCCATTCACTGTTCCGGGTGGAAATCCAGTCACGGCGGTACCTGGACTTAGCCCGAGATCTCCGTTAATAATGGTAGAACCGGTATTTGTGATCGTAGAGCCAGCCAGAATTGCATAACTGGCTGCCGTTCCCATTGATACAGACGAGGGATTGGGGCAGCGAAGACAAGCAAAGCTGTCGGACACAGGAGTCGCCACGACTGCGATAGTTAGCGCCAGCATCGAAAGTATTCCGAGTGCATAAGTATTTCTCATTTCAGTCACTTCCTCGACCTGATCTGATCGTGCGTGAGCTTTTCTTTCCGGTATTCTTTTTTCAAGCCGCTATACGGACCGCTTAGCTTGTACATGGTTATTCTTGCACCTGCTTTCACCTTGTAACTAAGAGTTCTTGCATCCTTTTCAATTTCGCTCATGCGTTTTGTTTTGTGTTTTACTTCTTTACTTATTTTTATGGTTGTCAATGACCAGCTATCTGCCATAAATGTATAACTATGATAGGGCCAAAAAAAGTCAAAGGATAGAAGAAAAGGCCACTAGAATCAGAAATCTTGTCTTTAAGACTATGATGTATGGAAATGCCATATTTACTCGAACTAATAGCTTATCGCACGTATTGATCTACAAAGTAAGCTAACATTTGCAAAAAATTGTTAATAGTTTATCAGCGTCATCACATATGATGTTTCTATCTAAGGAAAAACTTTTGAACAAGATCGTCACGGACAAGCCAGATCCGGCCGCAGCCAAGGCTCTACAAGAAGCGCTCGGGGGTCAATTCGGCGAGATGCGAACAATGATGCAGTATCAGTTTCAGGGATTCAATTTTAGGGGAGACGCAAAGCCATTTCGTGACATCATCAGGAGTGTCGGAACAGAAGAGATCGGTCATGTCGAGCTCGTGGCTAACACTCTTAACATGCTTCTTGACGGATCGGCTGCCAACGGCAACGCTGAAGAGCCTGACTCACTTCCCTTGGCAAACGCTCTGGATGGCAAC
>JAJPHX010000064.1 GCA_021325075.1 Nitrososphaeraceae archaeon
AACGACACTTCCTTGAGCACCTGCGCGTCCTTTACTATCTTGGGGTCTGCAGTCATCAGCCCGTCGACGTCGCTCCACAGCCACACTTCGTCGGCGTTGATGCTTGCGGCTATTATCGTCGCGGTATAGTCAGAGCCGCCCCTGCCAATCGTGGTGGTGTTGCCGTACTGGTCTGCGCCGACAAAGCCTGTCACCACCGGCACAGAGTCCTGCTTCAGTAGTGGCTCAAGCTTGTGGTTCACCCGCAGCTTCGTGGTGTCCATGAGCGGCCGGGCCTCGCCAAAATTCGAATCGGTAAGTATGCCGGCTTCCTTGCCAGTCAGGTAATCCGACTTGATCCCGATGTCCTGCAGAGCAAACGACACTATAGGAGTTGAAAGCCGCTCGCCAAACGACATTAGGTAGTCAAGCGACTTGGGCGTGACTTCGCCTAAGAGCACGATTCCACCAAGCACGTCTTTGAGCTCGCTGATTATTTTCTCGACTGCCGCTACGGCTTCTTCTTCGAGCTTTTTGTCAGAAATCGCACCCTGCGCGATGTCAAGGTGTGTCTTGGCTGATTTTTTCACAAACTCGTCTATCGAGGACTTGTCGCCGCGCTTCACGCTGTCTGCTATTGAAAGCAATCCGTCGGTCATGCCACGCACCGCGGAAACCACGCATACGATGTCGTTTCCTTTCTTGTGCGACTTTACCAGTTGCGCCACGTGTCTGACCTTGTCTGGAGAATCTACAGCAGTTCCGCCAAACTTCATCACAAGGCGCATGGCTAATCCTGGACTCTTGGAGCTAAATAGAAGTGAATCCTGCCCACGTTTGCTATCTTGAACTCTAGCCGGAGAGGCATCTTTGTCGAGTACTCGGCGGCGACAGAGCCACCCATCGAGACCACCGCCTTTGTTATTTTCGATAGATAATCGAGGCTGTACGTCGCCTTGCTGTCTTCTTTGACCACCAGCTCTTCAAGCCCTTCGTTGCCTGCTTCAAGCGTGATGTCGGCCTCGCCAGAGTCGCCCCTGCCGGAAAAGTCGATCTTGCCGGACTTGGTTTCAATCGAAATGTATTCAGACACCACTTGCACATCAGAAAGCACCTTGTCAAACGCCATGGCAGTGAGCACTGCCTTTGAATTGAAATTAAGCTTTGGTAATGGAGTAGAACTGGCAGAACTTTCTATTAGACGCGTCTTGTATTCCCGCTTGTAGCCGTTTGACATCTTTAAATGGAGCATGCTGTCGTCGCCCAGGCTTATCTCGATGGCGTCCTTTTTGTCGGCCCTCTTTACTAACTTTGAAAACTCGTCGACGCGGATGCCAAATTTCAGCGCGCTGTCGCATTCGTACGCCTCAAACGCATCGTTTGGCCAGAAAATGTCGATGAGCGCAATATGGGAAGGGTCCATCCCTCTGAACGAGATCCCTTCGGCGGCAGCGTCAAATGTCGCTTCATCTACCAATGTGGATATTGCTGACGCAATGGCCTTCCACTCTTCGGGCGACTTTGTCCGGGCTACAAACACCAAATTATGCTAGTGGCAGCGATAACGGATTTTAAACATTGCTATTTAGGCGTAGTTGCGCCAAGTATGATTGCACTTTGTGCACCGATAAAATTGCGTTGTAGCTTCGTCTGCCGACCTTGTCTGCAGCATCCACCAGAACGCGGTGTCGTTCTTGCACTGGGGACATTCGATGTTTGTTGTCGGCAGCGCGTCGACCGTCGCTTCCCCGTCCATCACCTTGAGCGAGGCATCAGAGCCGGTCTTTTGCTTCTCTGCAACTTCCTTCCTGCCCTCGCCGTCACCCTTCTTGGCCTTGAAGCCGCACTTGGGACAGCTCATTATTTCTTCGCCGGGCGCGGGCCTAAGGCGTGTTTCACACTTTGGGCAGAAACGCAATTTGAAAAAACCTCGCTACTTTTTGAGGGCGGACTTGACCATGCTGGAAAAGTCCTTCGAGTATTCCGTGGCAGAGGTAGAGGCATCATGTATCACTTCCATCGGGTCTTTTCTCTTTGTCGTCACCCTCATAATGTAGTCCTTGATCAGTGGGTGCTTTAGGATAACGCCGGCAAAGTCCACGCTCTTTTCCTTCAAGAGCTCGTGCTGGATAATGTACAAAATAGAAATGTCTTCTTCACGTATCTTTAGCTCGATCTCGTTATCCTTGACGTCTGAAATTTCCGCAAGCAAAGTGGCGTCATACAGACAACTACTTATTGAGGATATAAATGATACCATCCCGGACGAAATGGCAGACAGCAGTTTCATAGCAGAGGTCGCCCTTGCAAAGTCGCAGGACAGTGTCAAGGCAGGCCAACCGCTGACCCTGAGCCTGAGTTTCAAGATACAGGGCGCGATACGGGAAGCGTTTGACCAGAAGAACTGGGAGCGCGCCTACAACAAGCATGACAACGGCTTTAGGATGACCATTGAAGTTGACATCAAGTCAGGCAGGAAAACTATAATGCCGATAAAATTTGTAAGAAAGGCCGCGCTATTCTGGACCCGCAACCCCAAGATACCATACAGGATATGGGTCTCGATAGTAAAGGATGATACGCCATTTTACCCGCTGACAGTTGAAGAAGCAAGGTCAATCCTGTTTGACGTGAACAAGGTGATAGAGCTGTCCGGCAGCGACCTTGACTCTGGCACACACAAGCTCTACGCAGAGATCAGGGTTTCATGGGGCAGGCACGATTACACCGAGCCGACAGAGATCAAGGCAAAATCAAACGAGATAGAACTGATGCGCGTGGCCGCATAACGCTTGGAACGGGAAAAGATAATCACCATACTCATACTGATCGGGCTGTTTGGCGGCCTGGTCGGCGGGCCAATCGCAAGCCTCGCGGATTATTACGCTTCTCCAGAAAAAAGGTTCTGGCTTTTCATAATCCCGGAATTCATTGGCTTTGGCTGCATCGTATTGATGATAGTCTACGGAAAATCAAGGAAAAAGACTAATAGCAAGCCAGAATAGAAATGTTGCATCAACTAGCAGAAATCCAGACGGTTTATAAGATTAAAACGCGCAAATGATGTCAATGCAGGCCAATGTGCCCGGCAAGGAGGCCGAGCTTTACACGAGATTGCCAAACGGCAGGATGAAGTGCACGGCGTGCGCCAGACTGTGCGAGATACCAGAGGGCAAGATCGGCCTGTGCGGCATCAGGGGCGTCGTTGACAACAAACTGCAATTATTCGTTTACGGCAGGGTCATCGCCGGGCATATCGACCCAATAGAGAAAAAGCCCGTGACCCATTATATGCCGGGAAGTGACATATTTTCAATTTCTACGACCGGTTGCAACTGGCTCTGCCAGTACTGCCAGAACTATGACATTTCACAGAGGCGCAAGGTGGAAGGCGCGGAGATGACGCCGGCGCAGGTAGCCGAGACTGCAGCTCAATACGGCACGCAAGGGATCGCCTATACCTACAACGAGCCTTCGATTTTCATAGAGTTTGCACGCGATTGCGGAATAGAGGCGCACAAGCGTGGCATCTTCAACATCTTTGTTTCAAATGGCTACGACACGCCGGAATCTGTCAGCATGATGAGGCAGTTCCTTGACTGCATCACAGTTGATTTCAAGGGCAGCGGCAAGCAAGAGTTTGTCAGGCGATACATCGGGATTCCAGATTCCGAACCAATATTTCAGACGCTAAAAGAAATACGTGACAGGACAAATATTCACGTCGAGATAACCGACCTTATTGTGCCGCAGGTAGGCGATGACTTGGATGCTGCAAGAAAGCTGTGCAGGTTCGTCTACGACGAGCTTGGGCCTGACACTCCGATTCACTTTTTGCGCTTCCACCCCGACTACAAGATGATGGACTTTGACAGCACGCCTGTCACGACACTTGAAAAGCACCATGCAATAGCCAAGCAAGAAGGGCTGAAATACGCGTACCTTGGGAACGTGCCAGGCCACCCGCTAGAGCACACGTACTGCCCGGAATGCGGCAAGGTGGCAATAGGGCGCTACGGCTTTGACATCGAGTCATGGAACCTTGACGCCAACAACGCCTGCAAGAACTGCGGCTATCCGATACCGATAACTGGCAGGCTCAAGGCAAGGAAAAAGAACCCGTTCCAGTTCATACGCTGACTTTATCTGTCATGGTGAGCAATATAGTATCAATGGGCTTCAGGTGCAAGGTTTGCGGAACAGAATTGCCAGACAAGGAACATCTAGAAAGACACAAGCAGGTTCATGGCAAGAAGCCAAAGATTGTAGAAGCTGGCGGGATAGATTTCGACAAGGTGGGTTTCTAAGCCATAATTTCGCCTTTCTTTTTTCCTCTATTTGTTAACAAATCTGGAACATGGCGCTACCAGTGATGCCTATTGCCGATCGCATGTAAGTATCATGAATTTTTATTCAAAAGATGCACTCTACTTATACTATTTTGTCCTGTTTTAGTCGTTGGGAAAGAACACAGATTCGGCGGCAGCGAAATACTATGAAGAAGTCGTCAGATTGATGAATGAAATGTTGGGCGAATTAAAAGATATGAACATGACCTTAAAGCAGCATAACCGAACAATTGATGAACTGAATGAAAGGGTTCGCAAAATTGGCGTTAATACAAGCAATCTCAGATAGCAATCTGCGCCGCGCTCAAGCCCGCTTACTCTGGGCTATGGAGAAGCTGCCAATTGTAATACCGATCAGATTAAATTAACAGACACCCGAGAAGCTTTTCATCGGGGTCGTTGTCTAGCATGGTATGATGCCAGCCTTGGGCGCTGGAGGCCGCTGGTTCGAATCCGGCCGACCCCATCATCTTTGTGTACATGTTTCACACTTTTTTCAAGTTTGCAGGCCAATGCAGCATTGGGGCAGCATCACGCAGTTTCGGCGTGTGAAGGGCTTTCAGCGTCCACCTGACCATAGCCGCGCGAATACCTCTTTGCCCTTGCGCCAAACAATACGGCTGCCAGGAAGGCAAAGATGCCGGCGGTTATGGCATAGCTCATGACCGAGTCAGCCATGACAATAGTAGGCGATTGTCGAAGATAAATTTGTCGCTATGATCGATATTAAGTGTCGGTTGAATAAAAGAAAGGAAAAAGGGAGGGGTTTAATCCCACTTGCTCCACGCGGCCATCCAACGGTATGTCCACGTGTTAAGCTTTGCACCCAACGCTGCTATCGGAACTGACAGCACTGCTCCTGCACCCGAACCCAGAGCCACAGGACTGTTGTAGAACTTGCCTACCTGAGGTTCAATGGGCGTCATGTACGCAGGCAGTGTCGGCCTTGGATACTTGAACGCAACTTCGAGCGGATCCCTGACGAGCAACAGGTTGACCATGTTGAACAGTGGGAACGAAAGGCCAACGAGTGTTCCGCCAATGATGATCGCTGCGTGCTTGTTGCGTCTTGTAGCCCAATATGTCAGATCTAACAGCATTGCCGAAGGTATCCACACAGGCACCACGATGAAGTCGTACGGATAGCCCAGTGCGAACCACGCTCCTTTTGCAACCCACGTATAGATTGTCATGATTGTGGCGTAGTATGTAGCCGTTCCTGGAACTCCTGTGAACAGCATGTAGTATATCGCTCCTACCACAAGCATTGTGGATTGGGAGATTGAAAATACTACGAATGAAGTCCACATCCAGTCTGTATAGAAGATGTAGTCTCCTGCGTTGATGGTTAGCAGTGTGCTGTTGACAGCAACCACTACTATGAACAAGTAGTGCGTTGTACGTCTAAGCCAGACCATTATCTACCCAGACAGATACGTAGTATATAAAATTTTATGTCGCCTTGGAGCCTGTGCGAAATTCAGACCAAGAATGGTTGTGGGCTAGAATAGCAGCATGACGGGACGGGAAAAGCTTGCTGGAAAATTAGACAAAAAGGAAAAAGAGAGGGTTAAGCTCTTACGGGCTTTTCGCCTACGATCTTCATGATGAAGAAGAACCCTAGTGCTTCGATGACAGTCAGGACGGACAGTGCGTAAGTGCCACTTGGCAATGGATATGCCCACGGGTAGACCGTCACGCCTACATAGACTCCGCCTGCGGTTGCAGCCCAGCACAGTGCAAAGCCAAGGATGTACACGCCCTTCATGTTCTCGACTCTGCGGCCAATCATGCGTTCGATGTCGTCGCGGCTCTCGCCGCCTCCACCGCCACCACCACTCCTGCGTCCACCGCTTCCGTATCCCTTTGGTAATGTCATTTGCTATACAAATAGGATATGCCTTTTTAAATTTTGCTGTTAGCAGGCATACGGGTAGCCTTGGAAGAACTGAAAACCGTCACTTATAAGGGGCTGTTTTTGTCGCCAAATAGGCTAGCCAATCTTGTCCTTGCCACCAGAACGACTACGCTTATCAGAACTGCCGCGACTATTGCTGCGCTGGGGGAGAATTCAGGAACCACGACTACGCTAAAGTCGGCGCTCTCGATCTGTCCGATAGCTTGGCCCTCAACAGTGTTAATTTTTACGCTGATTGTGGCCGGACCCGTGCCATTGAATCTGACAAGAACCGTGTCTATGCCTGTCACGTCAGTCTTTTTGTTTTTGAGCTGGACAACCTTGCCATTGGCATCTTGTACTGTAAGATCATATTGTACGTCTTGCAGCGGAAAGTGGGTCTTGTCAGTGAATGTGATCCCAAACGATGTTTCAGTGTTTGATGATATGTCAGAATCCCAGTCTAACCTGATCCAGTAATTTCCGCTTCCGGTTTGCTTCTCGAGCGGCGACTTTGGAATGTCGCTGGTTGACTTGATCACAGGCTCGCCCGTGCCCGTTTCCACCAGGTCAAACATGAACTGCGTAGGCGGTACGCCCGTAGTGGCATTTCCATAGGTTTGCGCCTTGACTGGATAAGGGAATTCGTTTACTATCCATATTTTGTTCTCCACCTGTCCCATGTTCCACCCGACAAGCGTTGTGTTGTAGGTGCCTGCGGGCACGTCGACTGCCTCTTTTCCCATCGGCTTTATCTCCTCGCACCCGCTGCATGCAGGCTTGCCCCACGAGCCGTCATCCAACGACTTTGGCTGTTCTTGCGGTGTAAATGCTTCCAGCCATTGGAGCGAGCGATCATAGCCTCCAAGGAACGGGTTCATTTCGCTAGGAACCCCATCACCCCCTGCAAGTCTTGCCAAATTGCTTCCAAGCTTTAGCGTGCCTTCGTAAACATGGTTGTTGTATTCAACCCATGTGGGAGCAATCCAGTTACCATCTGCGTCCTTCTCTTTAAAGTATATCGTCATTATGAAAGGTTGTCTGTCTGCCGTATAGAACTCTTGAATTTGATACTTGACATACGTATTCTGGCTTGCCCCTTCGCCGACGTACCAGAGATCATCTGCCGCATAGGCTCTTTTGACGTTCATGGCCGATGCCAGGACTGCAAACGCCAGCAGTGAAGCTACCAGTGCAAAGGCGAAGAGTCTAGAACCCACTATAAAACAGGAAAAGCGGCAACCCATAAATGTTTACTCTATTCAGATAAACAAATAAGTAGAGCCAGACAGGGATTAACTGTAAATGTGCAACTGCCCAAAGGTCACATTCTACGAAATTGACTTCAAGCTTGTAGGCATGAAGGTCGTGGCCAACCACAAGAACTGTGGCGATTTCCTCAACGACGACCAGTTCGGCGCTTTTGAAAAAGAGCTGACAAAGTACTGGGGCTTTGAAGAAAAAGAATGAGCCTTTATATGCTGAACAGGCGAGCTGTTTAAATCCTGTCGCCCAACATGCCTGCCTGCTCTGCGCCAACTTTATAAATGCCGGTATGAATTGCGTTCTAGGTGGTTTTGGATGACCAAAATGTTAACCGTGAATATCGATACGTCAGGAATAGATGCAAATGAAGCCAAGGAATGGGTTAACGAGCTTGCAAACGTCTATGCAGATATGCAGATTTCAGACGTGAACGTTTCGGGCAACAAGATCTCATTCAAGGCGGGCTTCTCCGGCATGGATGACACCGAGCCGGACGATGTCAAGATGAAGATCGAAGAATACCTGACGATGAACGAGTCGTTCCAAGCAAAGAGCATCAACGTCCGCTAGGGCTTTCTTTGCCCCCTTTTCTTGTTTAGAATAACGTTGCTTACCAATCATGATCAATTGTTACTAAGTATTAAATAGAAAATTTAGCCCTGAGATTCAGAATGACTTGTAAAGGTATATGCATCCGTCACAAGGCTCAAAAGCCAGTTGGCTCTGGTAGGTATGCCAGCGGACAAAAGAGATGCCAGATTTGTGAGATATTCATAA
>JAJPHX010000145.1 GCA_021325075.1 Nitrososphaeraceae archaeon
CTTGTTTGCGCTCATTATCACCTGAACTGCTGTCTTGGCGTCTTTGGCTATTGTTATCGGCACCCTGTTGCGCTCATCTAGGAACTTGCCGCCGTACATATCTGCGACGCCTCCGCTCCCGGCGATTGTGACGATGGTCTTTTTGGTCATGTATCCAACTCCCATCTCTATCAGCGTCCCAACACCACCTCCCACGGCTATTATGCCGTCGGCGGAAGAGGCTACTATAAAGTCCCTTGCGTAGCCAATGCCTGTGCACAAGACGATGTCGCAAAACTCGTTTGCGTACGAAAACTCTTCCTGCGGTATGATGCCGACTGTCGTGCCGCCGTTCTCCTTTGCGCCCCTGCAGGCTGACTCCATGACGCCGCCTAGTCCTCCGCAAACCAAGACTGCGCCGGCGAGCGCGATCTCCTTGCCAGCTTCATACGCCGCCTTGCTTGCAACTTCGGTGCACCTGTCCTTGTTGTATCCAATTACTGCGATCTGTACCCTGCGCACAGGTAAGCAATTTTCAGCCCAAATTATAGAGTTTTTGCAAGTATGATCAAGACTTAAAAAACAGCAGCCTACAATATTACGCGTATGAAATTCCGCGACCGGATTGACGCAGGTGGGGCGCTTGCAGAGAGGCTGGCCAAGGAGGGATACGGCAACAATGCCCTAGTGATTGGCGTCCCGCGTGGAGGGGTAGTGCTCGCAGACATTGTTACCAAGAAGCTGGGCGCGGAATTTGACATCGTGATACCAAAGAAGCTGGGGGCGCCCGATAATGAAGAGCTGGCGATAGGCGCAGTGATGGAAGACGGCACTTCATACATCAACAAGTACCTTGTCAACGCGCTAAGGATACCGCAGGAATACATTGAAAAGGAAAAGGCGCGCCAGGCTACTGAAATCCAGCGGAGGTTGGCTATCTATAGGAGGCCCGAGAATTACAACATCGCCGGTAAAAAGGCAATACTTGTGGACGATGGCATCGCCACAGGCGCGACCATCATCGCGTCAACAAGGTGGTTGAAAAAACATAATCCCTCGAAGGTCGTCATTGCGGTGCCTGTCGCGCCACCCCAGTCGGTGGAGCTGCTTGAGCAGGAAGCCGATTCCGTGATTGTCCTGCTTACACCCCGTGACTTTGGCTCAGTAGGCCAGTTTTATGAAGAATTCAACCCCGTCTCCGACGAGCACGTGATGCAGATCATGCGAGCAAGGAACCTGCTGTAGAACTAATATATGGCGTAGACGCTGCCCTGATTGAATGGAATATCGTGTTAAAGACGTTACACTTGCTAAAGAAGGCAAGAGGCGCATCGACTGGGCAGAGGTTCACATGCCTGTCCTCGTGGCGCTTCGCCAAAAATATGAAAAGACCAAGCCGCTAAAGGGCGTCAGGGTCACCGGCTGCCTGCACGTTACAAAGGAAACGGGCGTGCTTGTAAGGACTCTCCGTGCCGCTGGAGCAGAATTATCGTGGTGCGGCTGCAATCCTCTTAGCACACAAGACGACGTCGCGGCTTCTCTGGCAAAGGACGAGGGCACGGCGGTATTTGCAAGCAGGGGCGTGACTTCAAAGGAATACTATGACGACATCCATTCTTCGATGAAGCTCGATCCGCATGTCACCATCGACGACGGTGCAGACCTGACGGTGGAGATGCACAAGGGCAAGCCCAAGTCTATACACGGTGGAACCGAAGAGACCACGACAGGCGTCATCAGGCTTCGCGCCATGCAAAAGGCAGGCAAGCTGATGTACCCGATAATCGCGGTCAACGACGCTGAAACAAAACACGACTTTGACAACGTCTACGGCACGGGTCAGTCGGCGCTTGATGGAATCATTCGCGCAACTAACATTCTGGTGTCAGGCAAGAACGTGGTTGTTGCCGGCTATGGTCATGTCGGTAAGGGGATTGCAAGGCGCGCTTCGGGCCTTGGTGCAAATGTCATCATCACCGAAGTCGATCCGATTGCTGCCCTCAAGGCAAAGCTGGACGGCTATTCCGTCGCCACGATGAACAAGGCGGCAGAACTGGGCGATGTTTTCATTACAACAACCGGGTGCAAGGATGTCATCATTGACCGAGATATTGCAAGGATGAAAGATGGCGCAGTGCTTGCGAACGCCGGCCACTTTAACGTCGAGATCTCGATACCTGGAATTGAAAAGCAGACGGTGAACAAGAAAGAGATCAACGACAGCACAATGCAGTACACGCTCAAGAGCGGAAGCAGAGTGTACCTCATCGGCGAGGGCAGGCTGGTGAATCTGGCTGCAGCAGAAGGACACCCATCAGAGGTGATGGACATGAGCTTTGCCAACCAGTTCCTTGCGGTGCTAAAGCTGGCGCAGCAGGGGCAGACTATGAAGCCGCTTGTGTACAATATCGACAAAAGCCAAGACCAAGAGATTGCGCTTGCCAAGCTCCAGTCAATGGGCGTGGAAATAGACAAGCTGACGCCCGAGCAAAAGGCATACCTTGAAGGCTTTAGCGAAGGAACCTAGCAGCAAAAATCCAAGATACGTATTTAGCACATGGCAAGCAACTTTATGCTGCCACCGTGGCGATACTGGGCGTAGCGTTTGGTCTTTCATTCATTGCGCACCAGCTCGGGATATCGGTTGCGACCGGCGCGTTCTTTGCAGGCATGCTCGTGGCAGAATCCAAGAGCCAGGCGGTAGCCAAGGTTCTTGCCACGCCGCTAAAAGACATGTTTGCCGCGCTGTTTTTCGTCTCTGTAGGCGCGCTAATGGACATAACAATGCTGCCGATATTCATAGTGCCTGCGCTGGTCCTCATCGCAACTTCATTTGCAGCAAAAATTTCTGACAGTATATGCGGCTTCAAAAGCCCAAGGCATGCCCAAGAAGGCGTCGATAAGGGCGGGCTTTGGGCTGTCCGCGTCGGGTGGCGAACTTGCGCTTGTGACTGCCAAGGGAGGCGCAGATGTCGGCGCCACAAGCTCATTCATCCTTCCAATGGTCGGGGCGATGACTATCATCACCACTTTCTTGTCTCCCTACATCATCAAGTACGGATGGAAAGTCAGTAGCAAGTCAGGTCAGGAAGCAGATAGTAACAACGCGTAGTATTAATTATCGTTGCTCCGAATCAGAAAAAGACGGATGGGTAGTCTAGCCTGGTTAGGATACCTGTCTTACACACAGGTGGTCGAGAGTTCGAATCTCTCCCCATCCACTGTTTTTCATGCTTAAAGACCATGTGTCTATAGTTTCGGTATTTTCGCATGCGACCTTGTTCTGTGAGGAACAGATAATCACAGTGTATCTTCTGGCAGGACAGCTTTGGCCGAGCCGGCCCTTATCGCCAAGATAAAACAGCTGAAATATCATCTACCTAAAACTTCAGTTAAATTTAGCCTAATCATGCATGACGCCTATTAAATAGCATTAACACTCACATTAGTCAAAGCCATGAATGCCGCTAAATATGACTCAAAAAGTGATTTGGCGCATTGCAAATGTGGTATATGTGATCATAGCTCTAGACAGGATTGTATCAATGATAAATGCTATTGCTGCGATTTAGAAGACATGTTTTCTTTACTATCACATCAGGAATTTGAACCGCCGCAGAGCAAGCTTGCGACCAGACAAAGGCTTAATGAAGTGATACGCTAGCGCGATTAAAAATTCTGTGATTATGTCTAGCCAACTGATCTATTCAAATAATAAAAACGTAAAGTGATTTCATAAATATTTTAAAGAGAATGACACCAATGCTATTTTATAGCTATTTTCCAAAAACCTGTGTTAATTGCATAACATGGAAAACGTTGAACAGACAGAGAGGCTAGATAAAATCTATTTTTGCATCAAGTGCAAAGCTGCCTTTCTGTTC
>JAJPHX010000008.1 GCA_021325075.1 Nitrososphaeraceae archaeon
GATACCGCGCGGAAGGACTTGCGCCCGTCTGCCATCAGTGATTTCAGTATCGCGACATCCGTATCGTCAAGCTGGACTGGCAATACTGGTATATTGTGGTAAGTGCTTTTTTAACCTTGACTCTGCTATTTCCGGGAAAGATTGATGCCAGACAGAAGCTGCCTTGACAAGGCTTTTATCCTAACAGATATTTTTGAGAACACATGTTGCAGGTGACAGTCAGCAAAGGGAAAGAACCTGTAATAATATTTCTGGCTGTCATGTCAATTGGGCTGTCTGTTGCGTTTTACCTGTATTTTGTGGTTGACAAATATTCACTGCTTTACTATTGGGACGCAGTATCTCATCTCGTAGGGGCCCGCAAGCTTGTCGATTGGAGCGAAAACCCCGGGTGGGTTCAGATTGGCACGGTGTGGATGCCGCTTCCACACTTTCTGCTTGTGCCTTTTTCATTGATAGATCCGCTGTTCACCACAGGATTTGCAGGTCTGGCCGTGAGCTTGCCATCTCTTGCAATTACTTCAGTATTTCTTTTCAAGATAGCAAAAATGCTACAGGTGCCAAATGTTGCCATAATTCCGTCATACGTGGCTCTTTCTGCAGCGCTGCTCTACGCAACGAACCCGAATATTCTATACCTTGGATTGACCTCGATGACAGAAGCCCCTTTCATGCTCTTTTTCGTAGCTTCTGCTTATTACTTTCTAAAATGGCACCAGAGCGGTAACAAGCTGCGAAATCTGATAGCGTGCTCAATTTTCTTGTCGCTTGCTACTCTGTGCAGGTATGAAGGATGGTTTCTTCCAGTTTTTCTAATTCTTGTAGTTGTCATATCGGCGATAAGAAACAAAAATAGTCAGAAAAAAGCCTTTGCCATACTCGCCTCCCTGCTCTCGCTATCCAGTGTAGTCTTTTGGCTTGCATGGAACCAGTATAACTACAATGATCCGTTTGAATTTGCCAACGCCCAGTACTACTCTGCATCGTGGCAGGCACAGGACCGATCATTTAGGGAAATTCTGTTCCTCCAGCCTGCCAATGTCCTGTCGGTTTATGGCGTTACCCTCTTTACCATGTACGGACCTTTGCTTCTTGGAGCGGGCGCGATAGGATACTATGTCTTTCGCAAATCTCAGATAAGCGACAAAAAACTTGTATTGATATTTTTGGCGCTGCCTCCGATGTTTACGCTCATCTCTCTTGTGATTGGGATTGGCGAGATGTCATACTGGTTCAACTCTAGGTTCATGGTGCTCATATCCCCGCTGGTCATAATAATGGCATACCTCTTCCTTGCTCGCCTCAATCACAAGATGAAGAGTAAGTTAGTTACTGGCGCGATAATTGGCGCTTTATTCGTCTACCAGCTTTCCATCCCTGCATTTTTACCTGTAATAACATACCAAGACGCGCGCGGAGGCTATACGGTCAAAGAAAATTTGCTTGCCATAAAAACCGGCGAGGCCCTGCAATCACTGTATGACGGCAACGGGAATATAATGATCCTAGCCGGTTCTGGGCTCGAACATCGTGTAATGATTACAAGCGGTATTGCTTTGAAGAACTTTGATGAAATAATTGAAGGCAGTGCATGGAAAGTCTCATTTAAAGAGCCATGGCTGTATGACAAATGGATAGTTATAACCAGTAACCCTCTGTCTGATGCTGCCAGTACTACAAAGTACTGGCTTGACAGGCAGGACGAGCTTCAAGAGCATTACAAGACGTTGTATGAAAACGAGCAATACAAAATTATGGTGCTCAGGTAATGCAAAAGATTAATTTCTGATGCAATACTGCATAGTTCTGTTTTGACCAAGACAGCCGTCGTTGCCATCACAAAGCACGGTATCGAAATAGCGCGCAGGATAAGGCATAAGATGCCAGAGGTGGAGATATACGTCCCGGCAAAGCATAGCGATAATAATTCTGATGTCATCTGGTTTTCAGAGCAGAGCACGCAGCTCGTCGGCAACCTCTTCAAGACACATGACGCCCTGATCTGCATCTTTTCGCTAGGTGCTGTCATTCGGATAATTGCGCCATACCTTGTGGACAAGAAAAGCGACCCTGCGGTCATAGTGATCGACGACAGGGCAAACCACGTCATAAGCGCGCTGTCAGGGCATCTTGGAGGTGCAAACGCGCTCGCCCGGCTAGTCGCCTCATTTCTTGACGCGCGACCAGTCATCACCACGGCAGCAGACGTCAATGAAACAATAGCGGTGGACTTGGTCGGCAGGGAATTTGGATGGACGATAGAGAATTTCGATAACGTAACAAAGACTAGCGCGCTGATGGTTAACGAAGAAAAAATCGCGATCTACCAGAACGCAGGCGAAAAGAACTGGTGGCACGCACCATTGCCAAAGAATGTTGCCATCGTATACAATATTGATCAGGTAAAGTCGCCGGAATTCAAGGCCGGGCTTGTCATTTCTGACAAGGCAATCGCGGACCCGGAAATTCTGGAAAAATCTGTCATTTACAGGCCAAAGTCCTTGGTGGTTGGCATCGGCCTCCACTGGGATACAAGCAAGGATGTCATCGAGACGGGCATCAAGACAGTTTTTGCGGAAAAAGGACTGTCATTTCAGAGCATAAGGAATATCTCTAGCATCAACCGCGAGGCAAAGGTAAAGGGGCTTGAGGAGTTCTCAAAGCAGTATGGCGTCCCTATCGAGATTTACGACAAGGACAGGCTTGCGACAGTGAGCGTCCCAAACCCTTCGCCAACAGTGCAAAAGTTTGAAGGAACCGCAAGCGTGTCTGAAGCGTCGTCGCTTCTGAGCTCAAAAGGTGAATTGATAGTTCCAAAGCAAAAGTTTCCTCCAAACTTGACAGTGGCAGTGTCGCGCATAATCTACTAGTA
>JAJPHX010000128.1 GCA_021325075.1 Nitrososphaeraceae archaeon
CAAACATTAGGAAAAAATCTGGAAAATTGCTTAAATAACAAATCATGATCCCTGTCCTTATGAACTTCGGAAAGAGGTCTTTTTGAAAATGGGAATAGATGAAAAGAAGCTCAATGAATTTCTCGGCAGAGCGGTGAGTGACTGGGGCGCGGCAATGGGCGCGATGCTCACTTTTGTCGGCGACAGGCTCGGGCTGTTCAAAGCGATGGCCGGGGCCGGCCCAATGACGCCGGAGGAGCTTGCAAAAAAGACAGGCACTCACCCGCGGATGATAAGAGAGTGGCTTGCCGCGCAGGCCGCAGGAGGATATGTTGCATACAATTCCGGCACCGGCAAGTACAGCCTGCCAGAGGAGCAGGCGTTTGCCCTGGCAAACGAAGACAGCCCTGCCTACATCCTTGGAGGATACCAGATCCTGACATCGGTTTTCAAGGATGAATCAAAGATAGTCGAGGCGTTTAGGACGGGAAAAGGGCTGGGATGGGGCGACCACAACAGCTACCTCTTTGAGGGAACAGAAAGGTTCTTCCGGCCAAACTACGTCGCCCACCTTACGACAGAGTGGATTCCTGCCCTTGAAGGCACGGAAGCAAAGCTCAAGCAGGGCGGCGCCAAGGTGGCTGATGTTGGCTGCGGCCATGGCGCGTCAACCATCCTTATGGCAAGGGCTTATCCAAATTCAAGGATTATCGGGTTTGACTATCACCGGCCGTCGATTGAATGGGCAAGAAAGCAGGCAGAGAGCGAAGGTCTGAAAAACGTGACGTTTGAAGTGGCTGGCGCGACAGACTACCCCGGCGACGATTATGATCTGGTCGCGTTCTTTGACTGCTTCCACGACATGGGCAATCCCGCTGGCGCGGCGGCGCACGTGCTTGGCACGCTGAAGAAGAAAAATGGCGCCTGGATGCTTGTAGAGCCCTTTGCCCACGACAAGGTGGAGGACAACCTGAACCCCATTGGGAGGGTGTTCTATTCTGCATCGACGATGATATGCGTGCCAGCGTCGTTGGACGAAAACGGTCCGGCACTTGGCGCGCAGGCCGGCGAAGGAAGGACAAAAGAGATCGTGACATCGGCAGGATTCACCAAATTCCGGCGCGCAACCCAAACGCCATTTAACCTTGTCTACGAGGCAAGGCCCTAACCCTTCTTTTTTAGCTAAAAAATTATTTTTAACGGTCATGGTATTTAGCAATGATCCAATATTTTTCGCAATCAAAAGTACATGAACATAAAGGATGATAATTTGTTGGCCACAAAACGGTGCCACTTATTTGCTATGTTGTACCAGCTGGGGCATGGAAGGTATGAAACGAAGTGCCATGATCGTTGGCGCGATAGTGGCCGGAGCCGCAATAGGAGGAGCTCTGTTCCTGCTTTATCCAGACATGATGTTTAAGGGAACAGGCTTTCAGAATCAAGGAGGGCTGCCAGGGTCTTCGCCGCAAGCTATCGCAAACAGCAGCACGACAACTGCAAGCAACTATGGCGGCTATGGAACCACACCGTAAAAAAAGTATTTCCCATTTTTCTTTGCAAACATTTCCAAGATGTGTTATTCCAGTGCCTACCACTCAAAGTCAATCTTTGTGGCAAGCGAATAGGCATCTTCAAGGTTGCAACAATTGCAATTATTTATGGCACATTCTCTTCGCGATTCATGATCGCATTTTCTGCATTTGCACTTCAGGTAATCGCCATCCTGCCGGATCACTGTGCTCATGCGCAATTAGGCGCGTCTTGATTTATAGACATTTGCATTGAACGGCGATCCAGCATCATGCAGATACAGAAGGCTCTGCGTTAAGTTGTTCAAAGGTTTTTGGCGCGCTTGGCCGGCTCCAATTCAAGCATCTGGCCCAGACGATCATAGCCCTTTAGAAAGTCAAGCCCTTTTTTTGTAGCCCTGTACTGCGTTGCCTTTCTCTCCAACAGTCCATTTTCAAGCATTACATGAAGGTAATCCTTTAGTTGATCGTACGATAGGTATGCGCCGTACATTATCCTTGTCTTTGACGCGCCGCTGCTGGCAATTTTTAGTATTTCCGAGATGATGTCTGTCCTGCTACGGTATTTCACGGAAGCAGAGGGAACTGTTTTACTTAAAAATAAGGTGGCGTATTGATACAGAACATTCTTCTATACTACTTTATAAGATAGTTCTACTTGATTAAAACTGCCTCATTTGATCTCCAAAGAAGAATACAACAAATTCCTGAGCAACATTCAGAGCGAGATCGACAAGGCAGACAAGAGCAGCAAAGAGAAAGCGGAAAAGATTCTAAAAACGATGACAGAAGATTATAACAACCGCGTAGCCGAGCGAGTAGCATATGAGCTCCAGATGGCACAGTCGGAGGAAAAAATGGGCAACCAGTCAGCTGCAGAGCGCCACAGGATGATGGCAGAGATTTTCAGATCTGTCCTTCAGGCAACAAAATAATATTAGATGTAACAGCCTCGTTTTAGTGCTTACTATCTATGACAGGCATCACTTTGTCTGTCATGATGCTGTCAGTGTTTCTGGCATCCGCATCGAGCGAAATCAGAAGCAAATGACCGTTCATCAGCGGCACGGTGACCCTTACCAACAGCTCATATCGCGTCAGCGCATAGCGCACCTTTCCCATCTTGGCCTCCCACGCTTGCCTTGTAGAATGGCGAATAGTGGCAAACAGCGCGTATCTCTCTGTTTCTTCAACGGTCATGAGCGGTTTGAGGTCCTTGCGGTACCTGCTTGCGATGATGTAACCAAGCTTGTTGCAAACGGCACAAAAACGAATCGATTTGTCTAGCGGCAGGACTAATTCCGGCAACCCTTCGTATCCTTCGATATCGCTTTCCGTTGATTAATAGACGATAGGCGAAGTTAAAAGGATTTACGGCACATCGGGTTTGTCCTTTTTCAATTATTTAGAGATTAGCTGATATTCTTTCCGGTTTTGACAGTTTCAAGTCTATCTCTGATAAATATTATTTTGTCACTTTTCGTTTGACTCCGATGTGTTTTGTTAGGAATTCCGATGATTTTACTATCTACTTGTAAGGATTTTTTCC
>JAJPHX010000111.1 GCA_021325075.1 Nitrososphaeraceae archaeon
TTATTATGCAAGCGCAACTTTGAATGGTTTAGGCCCGACTGCGCCAATTGATAATATTGATTCACGTCCCGATGATACTGCCAATTTATGCGGCGCGCAAGTATGCAGTCATGTAAGAATTGCTATAATTAATCCAACGTTTACGGCCGCCGCGTACGACGATTCCTTTTACAATTTCTTTAGAAAATACAAGGATGTGGCAGGCGGAAATATCGTGAAGGATGACTCGAACTTATTGTCAAATAACGTTCCTTCCAAAAGCAAACAAGAATCTGCAGTTGAATTTCTAGCCAGACATTTGACAAATTTAGAAAGTGGGTATAATGTTACCATTCTTAGTGATGCCGATATTCATGATGGCTTGATATTTTCCTCTTTGAACGGGCACACGACAAATGTTAATGCCTATGATACCTTGGTTCTCTTTCACAGCGAGTATGTAACGCAGGAAGAATACCAAAATATCAAAACCTTTGTCGCCAATGGCGGAACCTTGTTTGTCATGGATGGAAACGTACTCTACGCCGAAGTAAAATATGATAAGAGCGCAGGAACAGTTGCCTTGGTTAAGGGCCATGGGTGGGCGTTTGATGGCAGGTCGGCTCAACGGAGTATAGGCGAAAGGTGGGCAAACGAGACAACTGAATGGATGGGCAGTAACTACCTTTGTTTTTCCTGCAAAATTGCATTTGGCAATAACCCATTTCAATATAATCACCACGAAGAGCAATACATTACGAACCCTAACGTGACTATCATAAAGGACTATGATGCTACGGTTATAGACTACAAATCGATAAGTAACCCCAAGATCGCAACATACGAGCTGAATTATGCAAAAGGCAGGGTCGTTGTAATGGGCTTGTACTCCTCAGACATCATAAAAGATACAGAGTTTATCGCGTTTGTCGACAAGTTGCTGTCTGAAAAAGTTTAAAGCTCCAAGTATCTAGAAATAGACATCTACGCTAGTACAGCTAGGAACGCCTAGCAGCCTGGTTGGCCTTGCTAGCGTGCTCTGCTGCTTTTGTGGACTGCTTTGTCGCCTTTTTCTCAGCTTTCTCAGCCTTTTTTGCTGCGCTCCATGCTTTCTCAGATTCTTTTTTTGCGTGCCCGGCAGCCTTCTTTAGCCGCTTTGCTTCTTCATTCGTTTCTTTTGCGGCTTTCTCCAGCCGTTCTGCCTTTTCCTCTGCTCTTTTTGCAGCAAATACAGCAATCTCTGCCTCTGAACGTGCAATATCCAGAGGATTGGTTAGCTCTTCAGCCGGCGCCTCCATGTAAGAAATTTGTGAGTTAACATAGTTTGAAATTGTGTCAAGAGAAATTCTTAGATCTGAAACGTACCCTCTTGCCTCAACCAGCTTGTCCTGCTTCAAGGCGTTCAAGAGACCTTCAGAATATATCTTAAAGTCGTCTGTCAGGAGCTCTTTGCTTTCGAGACTCATATACATTAAATCGGCCAACTATCTATAAATGACAGCTGGCTACTTGTTACAGACAAATCTCTTGCAGAATACGTCATTTTATTCTCCGATGAATCCTTCCTTGTATTGGCAGCTAAAGTGTCGTAATCCTGCGAATTGTATGGGAGGAAAGTCGAGCTCAATAAGTTTGAATATTTTTGAACGCCATTGGCAGAATTGATCATTTCTTATGATGAATTCTTACATACCTTGAATTAGTCTCTTTTAAATATAGGATAATTCTGACTGGAACAATGGTAAGTCATTTAGTAGTATTGCTCGGAGCAGCTGTCGCGGCAGGTCTGCTCTTTGCAATGATCGGAGCTTTTTCAGTTCCTAGCGCCGCGCAACCTGCTGAGAACAATTCCGGAGGACAAGGACAAGGAAATCAGGGACAAGGAATGACAATGATGAACAATAGCAGCGACGATCAAAGCCCCAGCTATCTCTATAAACTTGCTAACAAATATCATGACTACAAAGATGGAGTATTCACAGTAAGAGCTGGTGGCGGCGCAGCAGTGGCTCCAATGACGTGGTTCTTCCCAAGACATGCAGAAATCAAAGTCGGCGAGACAGTGAAGTGGATCAATCCGACGGCGGTAGGCGAGCCCCACACAATCACGTTTATCATGGACAACAACACTGCAACAGATTTTGCGGCACCATTTGTCATGTCTGGCAGTGCAAACCTAACGTCTGCAGTACCGAATGCTAACGCAGAAGCCGTAGTGATGCCCGGTCCAAATGGAAGCAGCATTGTTGTTGCTGCAAACATCAGATCGATAAATCCTACCATAATCGACGCTAATGGAAAGGTCACCTATCTTCCACCTAACGGAAACTACACCATGGATGGAACAGAGAAATACGTGAACTCTGGTTGGATGTGGCCTGCAGGACAATCACCGCCAGGATTTCCGCCGATAAATTCGTTCAGCGTGAAATTCACCAAGGAAGGCACATACAACTACATGTGTGAGGTCCATCCGTGGATGGCAGGACAAGTGGTTGTAAAGTAAGATCGGTTACTTTTCCCTTTTTTCTTTTTTTGAACATCACTTATTCCAGATGTTTCTGGGTTTTGTCCGGAGCTTTATGTGACAGCACGGGCAGTATACGCCATTCCATTTGACAAACAATTCACACTGGGGGCAGTGTTTGTAGCCTTCTTGGTAGTAACTACCCCGCTGCCCTTTCTTGGCCTTGAATTTGCTGCAAATACCCCTACATGCGAACATGGTTTAGTGCCTGTTACCTCCTAAGGTTAATGGCGTGTGATTTGCGGCGTCAACAACTATTGTGTTCAGTCCCCACGCATACCAGAAGCAGAGTGTGTTAAATTAGTGAGTTAACTATGTTCCGCCTGCTGATCCGGCTAGGCTAACACCTGCTTTTGAAATATCTACTCTCTATTTTGCCCGTACAAAAAGAAGTATACTGTGACTAGAGGTTCTGGAAAACCTTCGCGATGACCGTCTGGCAATCCTAGATGGGATCAATTGAAATGAAGGTAACAGTCCTTCTTGTTCGAAAGTGAGACAGTCATTAGCTTGACCTTGCCACGAGCATTTCGGCATTGCCCAAAACTTTTGCTTGTACCATAATGCAGCAGGATTCAGATATGCCCTACCAACAGTTTTCGGATCTAACAGATTATTTCAGGCTATGGTAAATAGCATGCTCGAGATGAGGATAAATGCAATCTGTTCTAACATAGAGTAAATTTATCTAGCTAAAGGCACACTACAATAGGAAAGTAAGAAGAGACAAACACGCGTATTAATTCAGTTATCATAATGCGTTTGGGGTTGTCTAATCAGTGACCGCAATAAACGTCAAAAATGAGGAGTTTCATTGTTTCATCTGCAAAATGAGGTTTGACGACTTTGACGAGGTCCAGAAGCACTACAAGAGGGATCATATCAACAAAGGCAAATAAGAGAACCTCAACTAGGTTAATCCAGACTTTAATATCGAGTTCTCACTTAACTTTCCACAGCTAAATCCGCTGTCTGACAAACAGGTCTACCCGCTTAACCTGTTCGTATGTCTCTGGTCTCGTCGCTTCTTCATGCAGGCGGGTAGGCCCATATTATTTAAATTAGATCTGTATTGAAGATGCGTCATACCAGATGAATAGAAAATTGCCAAATGCAATATGCGTGTAATCTTAAAGCATATAATGCCTGGTTGTACATTATAAAGCGTAGAAAAAATTGCAAGAAGAGAATAACGTCAATCGCGCCGACATTTCTCTGCTCGATCACTTTGAACGAGAGATATGGAGCAAGGTTCCTCATTTAGAAAAGTCTGGCAAAGTTATCAATGCAACGCCACTGATTGACATTACTGAAGATCTTAAACAATGTGCAAGAAGTGAATACGGCCTGAACCTTGCCGAGAAAAACCTGAAAGTTTTCGGCAAGTTCGATTCAAAGTTGCCTACGGGATCGATCAAACTAAGGCCGGCGGTGCACATAGCGCACGATGCCATAGCGACTGGCAAGCTCCGGCATGGGAAGACGGTTTTCGAGGCAACCTCAGGCAACTTTGGGATCGCTCTTGGCCAGATCTCCAGGCTGGGCCTGGACATCGTTGCCCTTGTGTCAAGAAAGCTTCAGGAAGGAGTATTTGAAGAGCTGGGGAATGAAAGAACCCGAATCATCCACCTTGACATGGATATCTGCCCCGCGCCGGGTATGAAGGGGAACGCAAACCTCCTGGCCGCAAAGGCAACCGCTGCAAACATTCGCTCGCAGTTAGCTGACCTAGGATTCGACCCTGTTGTTTTTGACAAATCAATTTCTGAAGTACTGGCATTACTGGAAAATCAGGACGTGATAAGCTTGGCAAAGCTCCTCGCAAAGATCTATGGCTCTTTCTGTCCAGAACAGTACGACAACGACTTGAATATTGACGTGCACAGGACCGTCACTGGCGCCGAGATCGATCAGCAGTTACACGAGCAGGGCCATTCACTGGCTGATTTCAAAATTGTTTGCACTTTTGGTACAGGCGGCACCTCGGGCGGCCTGAGCAGATACTTGATGGAAAAGTATGGCAAAAAATCTCTGCATGTGGTTTTCCCGCTCAGCGATCAAGATGTCGCAGGAATAAGGACGAAAGGCAAAGCGTCTGGATTAAAGTTCTACGAGCCTGAGCGGTATGGCGGACAGCATGAAGTGGATTTTGAGCAGGCAAAGCGTCTGCTCAAGTTTTTCGTAAACAAAGGGTACGACATGGGCGAGAGCAGTTCCCTTGCCCTTTATGCGGCGATGCAGATGGCGAACTTTGGTGAAGAAGGTAAGTTTGTCGTAATTGTTGCAGATGGTATCCAAAAGTACAGGAAAAAACTTGCTGCTATGGAAAAGAAGCAACCGCGGCTTAAAGTTGACTTACAAGAAGCTGTCACTGATATCGGAAAATATGACAAAATTGTCTGGATCCATACGATGTACACCCCTAAAAAGGAAGGAATAGAGCTGATTGCAAAATCATTAGGCGTTGATGAAAGCAAGATCTCTGTGCCGACTGCTGGCGACGTGGAGCGGCTTTTAATGACGCAACAGATCCCCAAGAAGATGGACGAAGCACTGGGCGGATCCAATAGCAAGACGCTTCTCGTTTGCATGGCAGGAAACACTTCGCTCATGGTCGCCAAATTACTGGCGGAAAAAGGGATGGTAGCTGAAAGCCTGAACGGCGGAATATCAACGCTTGCTCAGGACAAGGCTAAGCCGATTTCTCAATTGGTGAAAATGGCAACAGAATAGCTTTCGCGGCCATTACCTTTCTGGGAAGTTTACTTGCGCAATTGGATAGCAAGGGCCTAATTGTTTCATGATTTTGGCGCCTTGTATACTTCCATCGGCCGGTCAATTATCACATATCCATGCGATTCAATAATTCTTTTCAGCTGACTTTCTAAGGGTATCCTTTCTGTATCATAAGCACATAAAACTGAGATTTTGTCTTGAACCCGTCTGCCTATCTTTTTTTCTGCATCCAGAAATTCATTATCAAAGCCGTTTCTCAGAAACCACGACGCATCTTCTCCAGCTACTCTTGTCTCTCTGCCTGATAGGTTTGATTTGTGAATCTCGCTTATCCATTCAAACATTCCACTCATTGCCTTGGATTTTTCGACAATTAGAAACTCGTCATAGGTAATGCTCTTCACTTTCTGATATTTTCTTGCACTATTGCTGGAAAGAGAGATGATTGCTCTAAGTGTATAGGGCGAAGCTGAAGGGTCGAAAAACTGAGACAATATGTTATTTTTCTCGGTTTTTCCGCTGTAGAGAAATGCAATGTGCTCGTGGCCTATCAGACCATTACGAACAAATTGTGCAACCTCAGACTGCCCTATTTCACTGATTATTTCTTTCAACGAAAGTTTAGAGGTCCTTTTTCAGATCCTTTACGGCGTCGTCAACCTTTACCTTCGCCTTGTTTAGAGTCTCGGAACTTGGCTTTCCTTCCGCGTGGTCCTTGGCTGTTTGGGCTTTTGCTTCCAGGCTTTGCCCTGCATTTTTAATGTCTTTTTGTATGTCTGTCATTGTATTCTATACGCAGGCATAGGTTAAGACCGAATACAAAGATAATACCCAATGCTGCCTATACTTCATCTTATGGAGAGTCTCTTGTGAACCACGATATACAACGGTAGTATGAGAGACCTATAAGCACAGTTGGGCGTATTATCAGTATGTCAGCGGAAAATAAAATAGTGAAAATAACAAAGGATGACTCTACCCAAGCGACATACAAACAAACCGCTGTAGTGGTAACCGAGCAAGGTTCTACTCAGACTATCATGGAAAATGAA
>JAJPHX010000102.1 GCA_021325075.1 Nitrososphaeraceae archaeon
AGGGAGCTCAAAATCTGGAGCCTTGTCGCCTATGTTTGGAACTGATGCAAGAGATGCACTAGACATATGAGTAGAGCTGCCAATTTCATAATAAAAACATTTCACGCATACTTGCTCTTGAACGGTGATAATGTCCGCAGCTCCTGCACGATGGCCGCCAGCGCGTCAACTGTCCTGTTTATTTCCTCTTTTGTATTCTGCATCCCGACACTAAGCCGGAGCGAGCCTGTTATCTCTTCGTAGGAAAAGCCCATCGCCTTTAGCACATGCGATGGTTTTTGCTTCTTGACCGAGCACGCCGAGCCCGTTGATGCGGCTATGCCACTCTCGTCCAATTTTATTATGAGGTCTTCTCCGTTCACACCAAAGAATGTGAAATGCGTATTGTTTGGTGTCCTGCTTTTCAGTGAGCCATTTAGTCGGGAATGGGGTATTTCCTTTAACACTCTTTCAATCAGGTAATCGCGAAGAGCAATAACATATTCGGTATATTGGCTCATCCTCTTTACTGCAAGCTCGCAAGCCTTACCAAAGCCAACTATGCCTGGCACATTCTCTGTGCCGGAGCGAAGTGACGATTCCTGTCCTCCTCCATGGATTACTGGATCTATGTGAAGGCCGCTTTTGATGTACAGTGCGCCAACCCCTTTTGGTCCGTTTATCTTATGCGACGAGATCGACATCATATCAATGCCCAAGCTTCCAACGCTTATTGGGACTTTGCCAGCGACTTGTACGGCGTCAGTGTGAAAGAGCGCGCCAGCATTATGTGCAATTTTGGCAAGCTCTTGCACAGGCTGTACAGTGCCGACTTCATTGTTCGCGTACATGATACTTACGAGCGCGACATCGCCAGATATCGTGCTTTCCAGATCAATTGGTCTGATCATTCCTTCTGGCGTCACCGGGAGGTACGTTACCGAAAAACCCATCTTTTCAAGGTCCTTACAAGTCTCTAACACTGCGTCGTGCTCTATGCTGCTTGTAATTATCCTGGTCTTTTCAGGTGCCGTTCTTCTTGTATGCATCATGGTGCCCCTGAGGGCAAGATTGTCTGCCTCTGTGCCGCCTGAAGTGAACGTTATCTCGCGGGGCGACGCGCCTATCATCTCGGCGACTCTTTTCCGCGCCAACTGGAGAGCCCTTGTAGTCTCCCTTCCAAACTTGTGGATAGAAGATGGGTTGCCGTACTGCTGCTTCATATACGGCAGCATTTCATCAATAACTTCGTCTGCTACAGGAGTTGACGCCGCGCTGTCAAGGTAAATGTGCTCATTCATTCTCATCAACCATTACAAGCTTGCCTGATTTGTAGCCGGCTGCATCGATAGAAACAAACCGAAATCCGATCTCTTTTAGCTTGCTATCCAACAGCGCCAGTTTGTCAACATTAAACATCTTGCTAAGCTCATCCTTGGCTACTTCGATTCTTGCAACGTCACCGTGGTCCCTGACACGGACTTGGCGCACTCCAAATATTGTTTTCACAATGATCTCTGCGCTTTCTATCCTCCTTAATTTCTCGTAGGTGACCTCTATTCCCATGGGTATCCTTGACGCAAGGCACGCGTTGGAAGGCTTGTCATATATTGAAAGCCCAAACTGCTCTGCCATCTCGCGAATCTCCCTTTTGTTTATGCCAAGCTCGACCATCGGGCTTCTGATGCCATTTTCCCGTAGCGCCCTGATGCCAGGCCGGTAATCAGTTAGGTCATCGATGTTTGTGCCGTCAACTATCAGCGAAATACTACGCCTAGCTGCTTCCTTCGCAAGGTGCTGCCCAAGCTCTGTCCGACAGTGGTAGCAACGCAGATTGTCATTTTTCACAAACTGCAAGTTTTTAAGCTCATCATATTCTATCACCTGATGCGCGATGCCTATCTCCTTTGCTACCTGCCGGGCCGTGGCAAGCTCTTGCTCTGCCAGCGTCTTATAATCGGCCGTTATCGCCACCGCGCCGTCGCCAAGTGCTTTTTTTGCGGCAAGTGCAACTACTGCGCTGTCTACTCCACCTGAGAGTGCAACCACCGCGCCCTTGCCGTTCTTGGTAAACCAATCGACCAGCTTTTCAAAATTCGACTTCATTGCTTGCTACCTATCTTTTGCACTATCTCTGCGCCTACCAAATCCATAGCTCTCTTTACAGGCATCTGGCACCTTGCCGCGACTATTCTGATATCCTCAAATTCTGGCTTTATGCTTATTATTTTTCCAGTTGAATCTCTAGCCACCTTGACATGGATATTGAAGGTTTTGTCGTCGATGCTGACAGGGATGGTAAGAATAGCGCGTGGTAATATGACGCGCTCTACCTCCTGCACCCTAGCGCCAAGTGTTCCAGACTCGCTGAAAAGTATCTCAAGCACACTATTTAGTTGCGCGTGATCTGATATAATCCTAATGAGAAAAGTCGGCCGGCTCTTTTTCGTGGTGCCGGGAATTACTGTCACATCCTTACATACGTCTGTCAGGCGCTCTACAAGGTTGCCGATGACTTCGCCTGACGCATCGTCCACATTTGTTTCAACAACGCATACCGTGTCTCTGGCCGCGGCAACACTTGATGACCCGATGAGCACCCGCACGACATTTGCAAACCCTTCAAACTTTTTCGTGCCCGCGCCGTAGCCTATCCTTTCAGGCGAAACGCTTGGGTAGTAGTTGACGCTTCCTTGTGCCAGGTTGACCAGCATGGCCGCACCAGTAGGCGTAGTCAGCTCCTCTTCTGCTTGGCCGCTTGATAACACAAACTGCCGTCCCTTGAAAATCTCTAGTATCGCGCTTGCGGGGTTTGGCACGGTGCCATGTGAAAATTTGAGTACTCCGCCACCTACAGCCACCTTGGTTGAAAATATTTTGGCATCAAATAGTTTAAGGTCCTGCAACGCCACTGCGCAGCCTACCAAGTCTGCAACGGTGTCAATGCTTGATGCTTCATGCAGGTGTACATTGTTAAAATCCTCCCCATGAATTGTGGCTTCGGCAAAGATTATTGTCTTGAGTGACTCTAGAGCAAATACCTTGGCTTTCTGATCAAGGTCCAGTGAATCGCAGCAAGCAGCAAGCGCGCGGTGCATTTCTATGCCTTTACGTTCGTGCGCATTGTCTTTGCATAAAAGGTCCAGCCGCGTGGCGGCAAAGCCGTGGGATATAGTCTTCTCAAAGCTAGCCCTGACAATCTTGCTTCCTTTCATAAAGTTTTGGCAGGCAAAGATTGCCTCT
This sequence comes from Nitrososphaeraceae archaeon, assembly GCA_021325075.1. Taxonomy (GTDB): domain Archaea; phylum Thermoproteota; class Nitrososphaeria; order Nitrososphaerales; family Nitrososphaeraceae; genus Nitrososphaera. The sequence continues at coordinate 3,223 of JAJPHX010000102.1, forward strand.
ATGACTTTATCTTTGTTGGCACCGGCATCAACCAAGCTTGACATTAACATGTCGCCAGCTATTCCGGCTACCTGCGAATCAATTATCGCTATCTTGGCTTCCGCCATTGTCAGAGAACTAGTCCTTGCATGTATTATTTGTGCTTACCTTGGAGGACCATTTGATGGATACGCAGAAGGTATCGTGCTTGGAGCATTGCCTATCACAAGTGCCACTTCTTCGCGCGATTGAAGTTGTACATCTCTGTAATCTCCAGATGCCTTTGTGCCGTTGACATAGACACTCACAGACTTTGTGGCTAATTCATTTGACAATGTTGAATCGTGGCGTGTCTGATTCCATACATCAATGAATTGACCTAGTGTGAATGTCTTTTCTGAAGGAGATTCTATATGTATGATACCATCAGTAGTGTGTGTATGAAGCCAGTAAAAGCACGCAGGTGATGACAATATACCAATACTTGCTGGGACTTGGTGCGGGCTACCATCAATGAACACATCCAAATGTGCATGAACATGGTAGTTGAGTACTTCTGCAGGCTCACATTCTATTCCGTCTATGGCCTGCACTGGTGCAGGTTTGAACAAAAGTGCAACAACGACGCCTATGGCTATAACCGGAATTACAATAGCCATGACCATAATCATATTCTTGTTTCGTTTACGTCGGCCTGCTGCAAAATAGCTATCGTCCCGCTTCTTTGACAATTTTCTATCCACCTATCTCAATCGTTCAATTTAAAATGATCCGTCGTCATCATTCAATTTATATAAGCAATCCAGCCAGTTGCAACCTCGAAGAACATGACCATTACAGTAATCGGATCTGGCAAGGTCGGCGCCTCGGCTGCG
>JAJPHX010000056.1 GCA_021325075.1 Nitrososphaeraceae archaeon
TTATCGGGGTGTCGTCAGTGAAATCAAAAGAGGGATCTGAGAAGAGATGGTTTACTCCGCTGTCAATGCGAGCAAGCTCGTTCTGGGTGTAGAAATACCATGCTGAATACATGTCCGGTATTATCGTGTCGTACACGCCGGGCTTCTCGCTGTCGACTACGAGCACCGGCACGAGCCCGAAAGTTAACGTTCCAAACTGCATCTGGGTCTGGTAGATCACGCCAAAGCGGTAGACTCCACTTGCAGAGTGGATGTAGTCAGTGGGGCTGCGCCCGATTATCCAGTCCACGCTTGCAGTGGCGTTTAGCACCGGCGGGCCAAAGACAGGATAGAGCGAGTTATAAACTGGAATTTCACCCTGCGACGTCTTTAGGAAAACCGTCCCGGTCTTGTTGACATACACAAAAGAAGTCAGATTTTTTGGCTGGTCATCCTGCGGGACGAGGCTTCCATTAAGCACCATGCCGTTGCTTATTTTTGCAAGATATGTCGCCCTTGTCAGCACTATGCCCTGGCCGTCTGCATCCAGCATTATCGGGACGCCGCTCTTGTCCCTTGCAAGCGAGTTTTGCATGTCAGGGTTGGCAAAGTCTGTGCCGGTGTCGACGATGGCCACATTAACTCCGCTGCCATTGATGTTGTATTCTTTAGCCACGGCATCTGAGCCGATTATCGACGAGCCAAGGAACCTGCCTGTGTTTGCTGTGCCGTTTAGTGCGCTAGAATCAAACTGGAGCGGCGAGTCCATCGAATACGAAAAGCCAAGGTTTGAGGGCAGAGGAGCTTTTGAAACTGCCATGCCAAGGAATGGCTGGCCGCTCTGCGCCGATCCGCCAAGCCCGACTACGTGTGCATTGTTTGACAGCGCGGCGACGTTACCGGAGCCATAGACAAGGGTGCGGCTTGGGTTGCCGTTGTATTTCAGATCTCCCAGTTTTATAAAGCCGCCAAAGTCCGGCTTGGCCGCGTTTTTGTCGACCGCAAAGCCATCGATGCTTACCGTGTCAGCTCCCTGCAGGTAAGGCGCTGCCTTTGCAGGAAAAGAGGTCAGCGGCCCAGATTCGTTAAATGACAACGAAAAGGCCGGTGCAACCAAAGCCGAAGCTAATATCAGAAACAGTAAGACAAACGAAAAAAGAGCACGAAGCATGTAATACGCTATTGTTATATAGGATTACTCTTGGTTATTACGATTTCGTTACTAGAGAAAATGAGAAAGCGGAGTTATTTCAAAAGGTCGTCGTACTTGCCGGCTGTAATGTCTGCAAAGACTTCCTTGGCAGGCTTGCCTTCGACCTTGACTCCCATGCTGACGCACGAGCCGATAACTTCCTTGACTGCCCCCCTGACGTCCTTGGCGTACGAGCCGTCGATCTTCATCTTGGCTATTTTCACGGCATTTGCCATCGTTAGGTCGCCAGCATAGTTGGTGCCAGCAGTGCCGGAGCCCTTTGGGACGCCTGCCTCCTTGCATACAAGCGCGGCGGTTGGCGGGATGCCAACTTCGATCGTGAATTTCTTTGTCTCCGAGTCAACTTCGACTTTGACTGGGACCTTCATGCCTGGAAAGTCTTTAGTCTTTTCATTAATGGTATTTACAACCTGCAACACGTTAACGCCCATCGGACCCAGCGCCGGGCCGAGAGGAGGTCCTGCATTGGCTTCTCCGCCGCTAACAAGCGCAGAGATGGATTTCTTGTCTCCCATATACAGGGGTGCAGTGTATACAGCCAAATTATAATTCTTGCTCTTGTATTGCCTGAGATGCCCACTTGACAGGTTTTTAAGCCTGTATCTTGCTATTGGCTGCTGGATGTCGGATCAGGAGCCCAACGAAGGCGTCGGGTCTTTGTTCTTCGAGCTTGCCGGCGACCTTCGCCTCTCGATGCTGACAAAGCTGAGCCAAAAGAACTACCGGCTGTCGCAGCTTGCGTCAGAACTGGATGCCACCATGCAGGAGGCGCACAGGAACATGACGCGCCTGATAGAATCTAGCCTTGTAGCAAAAGACAGGGAAGGCGAGCTTGTGCTGACGGCGTATGGCAGGACGGTAGTCACGATAATCCCAAGCTATGACTTTTTGTACCGCAACAGGGAATTCTTCCTTGACCACAGCCTAGGCGACCTGCCGCCCAAGTTTGTACAGCGAATGGGAGCTTTTCGGAATTGCGAAGTAGTGCACGGAGTCATGGCCATACTGCAGCGCTGGAAGAACCTCTACGCCGGGTCTGAGAGCCACATCAAGGAAATAATGGCGCAGGTGCCACTTGACCTTATCGAGACTGTGACTAACAGGGTCGAGCATGGTGTGAAATTCTCTTACATATTCGCAAGCAACGCGGTCGTGCCAAAGGGCAGGACGCAGCTCTTGCAAAAGGTGGGGTGGCGCAACTTCATCAGCAAGGGAGTCGTCGAGCGCAGGATGCTGCCGGAAGTGAAACTGATGACGATTTTCAACGAAAAACAGGCATGTGTGATCTTTCCAGACCTGAAGGGCGAGCCGGATCTGAATACGATGTTTTACGGCGAGGACACGGAGTTTCTCGAATGGTGCTCTGACCTTTTCGCATACAGGTGGGAAAAGGCCGAACCCTTTGACGAAAACAAGCTAAAGCACGAAGTGTAGATCAGGTTTTTATACATCGCATCCCCATCAGGAACGCATATGCCAAAAGCGTTTGTTCTCATGAATGCCGAGCTGGGAAGCGAGGATTCTCTTGTTAGCGATTTGAGGAAACTTGACAGCGTAAAGGAAGTCTATCAGGTTTACGGCGTTTACGACATCGTGGCGCAGGTAGAGGCCGACACTATGGAAAAAGTCAAGGAAACCATCACATGGAAGCTGAGGAAGCTCAACGGCGTAAAGTCAACCCTGACAATGATTGTCATGGAATAGTCAGGCAGTCTTTACCACGACAATTTTGCGGAAATACTTGCTCACCATCGCAAACGATGCTCCAAGGAATGCTATTGCAAGGGCAAACGTCACGCCGTAGCCAAGTGTTGACGCGATTTCCCCGGCCATGATGGAGCCGCCCAGAAGGCCGGCACCGGTTATCGCGCTGTTGACTCCCAGCACGCTTCCCTCCCTGCCGGCCGGGATCATTTTGAGCAGCGACGAAGTCGTGGTGGTGTTCCAGATGCTAAAGCCCACTTCGGCAGCAACTACTGCAAAGAGCGTCGTCATCAGTATCGATGCAGGGTTGTTTGCAAGCAATACTGCTGCAGCCACTGCAAGGATTATTCCGGACATCCTTGGGATATAAGCGAGCCGGCCCATCTTTTCTTCGCCACCTCTGGCGACTATTCTGTGGTTGAACGGAAGGAAAAAGACCTTTGAGAGGTGCAGTATAGTGTAAGCAAGGAACACCTGCGAGTCTGTTACCCCGCTGTCCTTCAGAAAAGGTGTGTATGGGGTGTACAACAGATTGCCTGACAGAAAATAGAGGCCGGTGCCTGCAAAGAACAGGAACTCTTTTTTTGAAATGCTTGATCGCAGTTTTGAAAGCGACAGGTCAGACATTGGCTTTAGGAACAGCACCGGCGCCTGCCTGAGCCTGTTGGCAAGGGCCGCCGTTGACATGACCATGGCCTTTCGCTCAAGCGTGGCCGGTGGGTCCTTTACCAGCATCATCGTCAGGACAAGCGAGGAAATTGCTATTGCAGAGCAGATCAGCGCGTACGACTGCGCGTCGTACTGCATGAGCCACAGGTAGCCGGCCAGCATCGCGATGACAAGGCCGGCGGCGCTGATAAGCGAAGTCCAGCTGAACGTCTTGAGCCAGTCCTCCCTCTTTGATTTTTCCATCACAAGGAGGTTTGTAGCTGGAGCCGGGCCCACGCTGAAAAACCCCACCAGAGCGGACAGGAACATCAGGAGAGGTACGCTTGAAACAAAATGCATTGAAGCAGCAGTTATCGCGATTGCCGCCGCGCAGATGGCTATCACCATCCTGCGCCAGTGCATCGCGTCTATCAGCTTGCCCCAGAATATAGCACCAAGTGTGGCCGCAAAGTTGGACAGGAACACGGCTATTGCCACCTCCCGGACCTCCCCTCCAAGCGCCAGCATGTAGATCGGTATGATTGTGGACAGGCCGGTGGAGCTAGCGTTCATTGGCACAAGGTACCACGCCCAGTTGCGGTTCGCTAATGAGAGGGTAGAGGCCTGCAACGATTAATCTACTTCAAGAAGGAACTGCTAAATTCAATTATAAAATTAGTCTGGTATTAGATTATGACAACAGTCTACATATTAAGGCGGATCGCAACTTTAATCAAGCCGGCTTTCCCATCAGGGCTGCAATGGGCCTCTTTGGCAGGAAAGGCGACGACGGCAGCAAGGACCAACAAAAGAAGGTCTTCAAGTGCCAGCACTGCAGCATGACGTTTGACGACAAGGAGAGGATGAAGCGCCACATGAGGAAGGCCCACGGCGAGAAGGGCGGGGGCGACCTGCCAAACGTGAACCCATTTGGATTCTAGTACAAAGACTTATTTCTTGTTGATGTAATCTACAGGTAGCCCGGGTTAGCATGTTTCCAATCCATGATGACACGCAGCGCATGCATGGCAGGCCGTACCTGAACTATGGTATGATTGCGGCAAATGTCATTGTATTTCTCTGGCAGATCAGCGTCGACTCTTCCTGCATAATCAGTTGCCAGAACGAGCAGCTCTTTTACCAGTACGGGTCCGTGCCAGACGTGATCATCAATGACCCGGCGCGCGGCATTCCTACTATTTTCACTTCAATGTTCATGCATGGCGGCATTGCCCACATTTTCGGCAACATGATCTTTCTGTTCGTGTTTGGCGACAACATCGAGGATAGGTACGGCAGGGTAAAGTACATCTTGCTGTACCTTGGGTGGGGCATAGCCGCAGCGCTTTTGCATAGTGCAATCGCAGTTTCTGCAGGCGAAGGCAACATCCCGGCAGTCGGAGCATCGGGGGCAATCTCGGGCGTGCTAGGTGCGTACCTTGTGATGTATCCAAGGGCCAACATCTTTACGATAATAGCGGCATTTTTCATAACCACCGTCCGCATCCCCGTGCTGATATACATCCCGTTCTGGTTTGGCATGCAGGTGCTCTTTGGATTGTTGGGCCAATTCGGGCCATTTGGAGGAGGCGAAGGTGTGGCGTACTTTGCCCACATCGGCGGCTTTATCGCCGGCGCGGCGACCGGCCTTGCCTGGAGGGCACTTCCAGATTCTATAAAATACAAGGGCGCAGTTAGCGCAGGAAGTGGTGTAGCGGCAAAGCCCGGATGGAACCCAATGATGAGAAAGGCGCGGCCGAGGATCGAAGACGTGTCGCCTGTCGCGGCTCCAGAAGTCATAGAGGGGCCAGATTATTATGAAATAATTGCAGAAGTCAGAGGAGTTTCTGATGCCTCTGACATCAGCGCAAGCTACGAGGCAGGCAGCAGGCAGGTAAGGATAGTGGCGCATGGCTCTAAAAAATACGAATTATTGGCAAGGCTGCCAGACACTGCGGTCAACCCTGTCGTCAAGTACATCCAGTACCTCAACGGGATCGCCAGAGTCAGGCTTGCAAAATAGCATGTAACCTTGCAGCAAATTTAAAATAACCCGCAGAAGCCCTTTATTTTTACAATTTTAGGAGAGATGTGAGTAGAAAATGTCGATACAACAAGGTTCAGCTGGAGGCGTTCCAGTGTTGATTCTGAAGGAAGGCGCATCGCAAACAAAAGGTCGCGACGCACAAAAGAACAACATCACTGCTGCAAAGCTGATTTCAGAGATAGTTAGGAGTTCACTTGGCCCAAGAGGCATGGACAAGATGCTTGTAGACACTCTTGGCGACGTTACAATAACAAACGACGGCGCGACAATCCTGAAGGAGATAGACGTACAACATCCTGCTGCAAAGATGATGGTCGAGATCAGCAAGGCGACAGACAACGAGGTTGGAGACGGCACCACTTCGGTAGTTGTCCTTGCAGGCGCGCTCATCGAAAAAGCAGAAGAGCTGATCAACAAGGACGTCCACCCGACAATCATCGTCGACGGCTACAGAAAGAGCGCGACAAAGGCGATTGAAGTGCTAAACAGCATCGCGCAAAAGGTTGTCGGCAACGAAAAGCAAGAGCTTGTCAGGATAGCCAAGACATCAATGCAGACAAAGCTGGTGTCAAGGGAAGCCAACGAGCTGGCGCAGATCGTAGTCGACGCCGCAATCGCAGTGTCAGAGAAGACGGACTCTGGCTACAGGCTTGACATGGATGACATCAAAGTTGAAAAGAAGGCAGGAGGCAGCATCCGCGACACCAAACTCATCAAGGGCATCGTCCTTGACAAGGAGGTAGTCCATGGCGGCATGCCAAAGAGGATCGAAAAGGCCAAGATAGCGCTCATCAACTCGGCCCTAGAGATTGAAAAGACAGAGTTTGACGCCAAGATAAACATCAGCTCGCCAGACCAGATGAAGATGTTCTTGGAAGAAGAGAACAAGATGCTAAAATCAATGGTCGACAAAATAGTCAGCAGCGGCGCAAGCGTGGTCGTCTGCCAGAAGGGAATCGACGACATCGCCCAGCACTATCTGGCCAAGGCAAACATACTGACAGTAAGGCGCGTCAAGGAATCTGACATGACCAAGATGTCTCGCGCTACCGGAGCCAGAATAGTCAACAACCTCGACGACCTGACTGCAAAGGATCTCGGTTCTGCAGAGCTGGTTGAAGAAAGGAAGGTAGAGACAGACAAGTGGGTATTCATTGAAGGGTGCAAGCACCCCAAGTCTGTGACCATTCTCATAAGGGGCGGATCACAGAGGGTTGTCGACGAAGCCGACAGATCGGTGCATGACGCGCTGATGGTTTCAAAAGATGTCCTTGAAAAGCCGGCAATCGTTGCAGGCGGCGGAGCACCAGAAGCCTATGCAGCTTCAAAGATTAGGGAATGGGCAAGCACGTTGTCAGGCAGGGAGCAGCTGGCAGCGGAAAAGTTTGCAGAGGCGCTCGAAGTAATACCGCTGTCGCTTGCAGAGAATGCAGGCATGGACCCGATTGACACACTGACAGAGCTACGCTCAAAGCAGAGCAAGGGGGCCAAGTGGACAGGAGTCGATGCAAGAAACGCCAAGATTGCAGACATGAGCAAGCTTGACGTGGTAGAGCCTCTGGTTGTGAAAGAGCAGATAATCAAGTCTGCCACTGAAGCGGCGTCAATGATCCTCAGGATCGACGATGTCATTGCTTCAAGCAAGTCAGGTGGACCACCTGCACCTCCAGGCGGAATGGGAGGTATGGGCGGCATGCCTCCTGGAATGGGCGGCATGGAGATGTAAGGTCTCTCCAGTCATCCTTTCTTACTTTTTTCTCAATTCCACTTCAATCACTTCTTTTACCCAGCTCCCTGTCTCTACCATGCCAATCAGTTTGTTCATAAAATCGTCCATCGAGATTCTGCCATAGGCGTTGACCCAAGCTTTGTAGTGTTCCATCAGGCTTGCAAACGCTTGATCGTGGCGCAGGCAGTACTTGCTGCCCGGCGCGGCCTTTCGGTGGCATGCCGCACATTTCTGTGGAGTCATGTAAGGTTTATTCGTGATAGCCACGCTCACAGTATCATATTAGCATTTTTTTAGTAGCTACTCGCACGTTATTAGCTTAAAGCAAAACCACAACTGCTGCAGAATTTTGCTCCTTCTTGATTGTTCTACGCTTGTAGACCAAGGTTTATTTAGAGTCTGGATTTTAAGGGTTATAACGAAATCATGCTTTCCACCACGTCTAAAGTCACATGGATAGTTGCCGCTGCGTACCTGACACTATTCTTTGCGCTTGCATCGGGAATGATAAATGCCATAGTCGAGGGTAGGAGCATTCAGGGCTTCATTCTGCCCACACGGTCCGTCCAGACGATAGGCGAAACAGTGGTTGTCACCCTGATCCTTTTCATAGGCATGGCCGGCGCGTTCATGCTTTACCAGGCAGGCAGATCGGCAAACCCGAAAGTGCAGCAGGCGCTCGTGATCTCTGGCTTTGGAGTAATTGGCATCGCGCTCCTCCTTGGCTTCATACTGGTAAACGTCAAACTGCGATGACGCTGTTGCGATAGATGACTTCGGTGCCTGACGGCATCGAATCGTGATCTATTACTCTTAGTGCAAGATCGTTATCATCCAGCTCCACGCTCAGCTTTACGGCGCTTTTATGCTGCAAAAGCCGCCTGCTGGCCGGCGACTGGACCCACCCGCTGTCCTTTCTGTAGCGTAGCATGCTAGTCGCAAGCACAGGCACGCCTGCATCCACTCCCTGCCTCACAAGGAGCATCAGGAAAACCGATAGCAGGTGGTTGAGGTTGCCTATCTTCTGTGCCGTGAACATGTTGTAAAAGCTGTTGACAGAGTCAAAGATAACAAGCGAGCTTGTCGGCATCAGGGCAAGCACTTCCTTTATCATTGAAGCAAACTTGCCTTCTGAAGGCAGATAGATATCAACCTGGTTTGTGTTTACAAGCCCAGCCACAAAATACGCAGTGAACGTGGTGTCAAGGTCGACATAGATCACTCTGTCAAACCGCGATGCAAGCATTGAAGTGCAGCAGAGCTTGGCATATGGGTCGCTGAACATCAGCGTATTTAAGCCACGCGTGCTGAGAATCTGGCGAGAATCCACTTGAACTTTATTGTGGCGGAGGTAGGATATATTCATCATGAGTGATGTCGACGACCAGATCCGGCGCGACTTTGCGGTGACAAGGAAGACCATCTACATGAACAATGGCGCTATTGCCCCGACTCCTCTGTCAACTATCAAGGCAGTGACTGACTTTCTTCTGAAATGCTCGGAAGAAGGGCCGGACTCGACCCGGATATCGGACTATATCATGTCGCTACTGAACGAGCTCCGGACAAGGGTTGCGCACCTGATAAACTGCGAACGTGACGAAGTGGTTCTGACCCAGAGCACCACCGACGGCCTCAACCTCGTCGCAAACGGGATCGAATGGAAAAAAGATGACAGCATAGTGGTGAGGGGTGGCAGACATGAGCACTACGCCAACTACCTGCCATGGCTCTCGGTGTCGCAGAGAAGAGAGGTGCATCTAAAAGAGCTTGCCATAGACGAAAACGGCTACTTTGACCTTGGCGAGCTAGAGGAAGTATCAAGAGGTGCAAAGCTTGTCGCCATGAGCCATGTATTGTACAACACGGGCGCCATAATGCCTCTGGAGCAGGCCGGCAGGATATCAAATGAAAACAACGCGCTATTTTGCGTCGACGCCGCGCAGAGCGCCGGCACGATAAAAATTGACGTGAAGAAAATCGGCTGCCACTTTATGGCGTTTCCCGGCTTTAAGTGGCTCTGCGGGCCGACTGGCATCGGAGTGTTTTACTGTAGCAAAAAAGCATCTGAAATGCTAGTTCCGCCCGCAATAGGAAGCGAATGCGCTACGCTGTCTGAGCAAAACGTCATCGCCCACCTTGAAATGCCGTTGAAGTTTCAAGCTGGCTTTCGCAACTTTCCCGGAGCCGCAGGGCTGGAAGCATCGCTCAGGTATGTCCTGCGCGTAGGGCTTGATAACATTAGGAACAAAAACATGAAAGTTGCCGGAGTGCTGCGCGACGAAATTGCCAAAATTCCCGATATCAAGATGTACGGCCCGGACGATCCTGACAAACGCACGTCGATCGTCACTTTCATGACGCCGGACGATTCCTCAGAGATTGTGAAAAAGCTGGAGCAGAACAGCATAATATTTGCTGCAAGGGAAGTCGGAGACGGCAAAAAGGCGATAAGGGCGGCGCCCCACTTTTTCAACAGCGAAGAAGAAGCGGCGACGGCTGTGAGCTATGTAAAGAGCCTGCTCAGATGACTACTTTTTCTTTTGATCGCCCTGGCCTTCTATCACGATCATTGTCAGCGTTGATCTGACCTTGTCAATTCTCCTGACGTGCCAGGTGATAGTCTCCCTTAGCTTGTCCATCGTGTCAGACCTTATCTTGGCTATAATATCGTAAACTCCGTACACCCCGCTGACTTCAACAGCTTCAGACAGTTTCTTTATTTCCTTGATGATTTCTTCCTCAGAACCTAGGTCACAGTTGATTAAGACATATGCTGTTGGCATAGGGAATTATCGTGCCGTGAGTAATTAAACAGATCGTATCATTCTCTCAAACAACGTGATGATTATTAATAACGCCTTCCGCTTCCAAGACCTGTGAGAGTAATCGACCTTACGATGAGGGTCAGGCCGTCAATGAAGGTTTTTCCCGGCTCCCCGAGGCCGCTGTTTGTCCCGTGGTCCAAATTCGACGCCCACGGCTACGACTCTGAGGCGATGTTCATGAGCACCCACACTGGCACACATGTCGATGCTCCTTCGCACTTTGCGCCGGGTATGGCAAGCATCGACAGAATCCCGGCAGGCAGGCTTGTCTGCAATGCGCTCTTGATAAAAGCGCGCAAGAAGGCGAACCAGCTGATCGAGCCAGAGGACATCAAGGAAAAACAGATCAACCAACGCGACACTGTGGTATTTGCCACCGGCTGGGAAAAGCGCGCAACAAACAAAAACTACATGACAGAAAACCCTGGCCTGTCTGCAGAAGCTGCTAAATATCTTGTCAGAAAAAAGGTGAACGCGGTTGCAATCGATGGACCGAGCGTTGACGCCGGCTTTGACGAAAAGTTCGCCGCGCATAACATACTGCTGCCAGCCAACGTTCTGGCAGTTGAAAACCTCTGCAACGTAGGCAGGATATCCAAAGAAAGGTTTACGCTTGTGATAGGCCCGCTCAAGCTTGCCGGCGCAACAGGCTCGCCGGTGCGCGCTCTGGCAATCGTTGGCTAGCGGTGCTGTACTACTATACACTTGTATAGAGACAAGATCAAGAACGGCATTGCAACAACCTTTTTAGCCAATCTGCTAATCGAACCGCATGGAGCTGGAACGCCCGAGAAAAATGGAGCTGCTGCACACTCCCAAGTCGGAGCTGGCAAGGTTAATGAAGGAGAACTCCCTGAACGTTGATGAGGTGGTCTTCCTTTTTGCATCAAACAAGCTGAGCTCGGCAGACATCAGGACCAATGCGCCCACGGTTTGCGACAAGCTGCTCAACGCCTACCTTCGCCAGACAGTGTCGAAACAGACGGTGCCACCTATGGTTGCTTGATGTCTTTCACCTGCGAAGCATAGCCCGAAAACCATCCGGGCAGGTCGATGTACCTGTCTGTCGCAAAGTGGTAGCCTATGCCACTGTTCCATGCTTCTAATGTCTTGCTGGCCGCATTTGACTCTGTAACGCACTGATCGCAGTATTCGTTGCTTGACACTCCCATAAAGCGCGTGGGCGAATAGTTTTTCATCCACGCGATCTGGTCGTGGTACACCCATTCTTCTTCCAAGCTGACAATGTCTGACATCTGCATTATCTTTTCAGTCACCTTGTAGTGGCCGGGGTTCATAACTACCAGCGCATCCTTGTCGTGGCTCTTGATGTAGTTGTAAATGACCGAATAATAGATAAATTCATTGTCAGTCATGATGTTTGTCACCTCATCGACAAAGATCCCGTCGACTCCTGCCGCCAACTGGCTGTCGATGTCTGTTCTTACTTCGCCAATGTTTCGCTCCCCGTACTTTGTCCAGGTATAGGTGAGGACCTTGATGCCTGCATCCTTGAACATTTGGTGGACCTTGGCAGTCAGGTTAGGCTCGCCGTCAGGGAATGAATACGGGACTATGACAAGCGAGGGTTTTGCCTCGATTATGCGCGACGCCTGCTCTGTGATAGAGCCATCAGGATTGACAAGGTGGCCGTAGTAAATGACATAGAGGTTCTGCAGGCTTGGGGGCGATACCTTTGCAGGCAAAAAAGGGACAAACGGAGAAGAGAATAATGCTGCCGTTGCCACTGCAAAGGCTGCCGAAACGGCAATAATAAGCGTAAGGTGCGATTTTCTTTTGGTCGTGAGCACGGGTAACCAATAGGCTCCGTGCTTTTTATGCAGAAGCGATCTAGTTTCCGGTTATGCCCTGCGCCACAAGGATGGAATAGCAGCCAAGGCCGCATTCTTCGCATATCGGCTTCATGGCCTTGTTGTTGGCACTCCCGATGCAGCAGGGTTGTTTTACTCTGCCCATGTGGTCAAGTGAGAGTATGGCCCACGATGGGCACTGCACAGGAGTCGTGCCAACTCCGCCCCAGTTGCCCTTCATGAGGGAGACCTGCTTGGGGCTGTTTATCACAAAGTCGGGGTACTTTTTCTTTAGCTCAATTATCTTGTCCACCACGCTGCTTCGCAATTCGCCAAAGGGCATGAACAGCGGGTCGCCCTTTGCAAACGGTGTGTGGAACTGGAAGCCAATCTTGTTGACCTTACCGCGCCACTCTTCCGTCAGGTCTTCGACTGTCATGTAGTTTTGCGAGTTGATAGTCATTGTGATCCAGATGTCCTTCCACGCCGGCTTGTTGTTCCGGGGCGGGCCGGCGACATAGTCCATGATGTTTTTCTTTGTCTTTTCGTACGAGCCCTTGCCCCTGATGGTGTCGTGCACCTCTTCCGTCCCGTCCATCGACACCCAGTAGAAATACAATCCGTCGTAGCGCTTTAGCGGGAACGTGGCGTTTGTGACCACGCAGACCCTGTTTGGCATCATTTCGCAAAAGACTTCCAAGATGTCCGACCTGAGAGTGGGCTCGCCGCCGACAAGCGTGGTGACAAAGATGTGTTGCTTGTTGAAGGTGTCCTTGATTATCTTCCTCCAGTCTTCAACCGACATGTCCTGCTCCTCCTTGCGGTTGAGCCACCAGTAGCAGTGGGTGCAGTGCAGGTTGCAGACGTTGTTGACATCGACAGAGCCGTACATCGGCTGCTTTACGTGGAACAGTCTGTATGCGGCCATCTTTTTGAATATGCTAATGTAAAACGGCATTTCGCGCAAAAGGTCGGTCACGCCGCGGCCATAGATCAGGTCGACCATGTTAGAGGACCGTTGCCTTGATAAATAAACCGTTTGATTTTGTATACCATTAAATTATGCTGCATACGAGCGTATTTTTGCTGAGGGCCCGTAGCTCAGCCAGGTAGAGTACCGGACTTTTAACTTCATAGAAAGAAATCCGGCTGTCTCGGGTTCGAATCCCGACGGGCCCGCCTACTACTCGGGCTCATATAACACATTTAGGCAACCTAAAGGTGTGCGATTCTACGCTCAAAATCCACATCAAAACAAGGAGGAAATGACAAAATAGCATGCCGGCCACGCTTCAAACCACCCTTAGCAAGATTCCAAGCATATCGAATAAGGTCAACGCTTCGCTGATAAGCGAGTTTTATCAATATCTTGTAGATAACGGCTCTTCAGAACGACACCAGAATAACAACCTAAAGGCGATGATAGCTTTTGCCGGTTACTTGGGCGCAAATACTACTTTCTATGACATTAACAGAAAGGAACAAATTCTTACATTTCTGAAAAGCAAGGAGAAATCATCTGAAGAAGACCCTGAGAAAAGATGGATTACCACTTGGAACGACTACCTATCACGCATCAAATACTTCCTAAGATGGCTTTACAATCAGAAGACTAGACAAGCAAAGGGCTTGGAAGAAATACCACTTGTCGACTGGGAGACTCCCTCTTTTGCTACTATTAAAAAGAAGATTACCAAGCGCTTAAGCCCTTACTCAGAGACCGAAATATGGGACCGTGATGAGCTCTTTACGATTCTAAAATACGAACCTTTCAAACGAAACAAGGCCGCCCTGGCTTTGATGTGGGACTTAGATGCAAGGAATCACGAAGTTACTTTACTCAAAATAAAACACGTTCGTTTCCGTGAGCAATATGCTGAAGGAGAGATACCACACGAGGCCAAGACGGGGAGCGGGCCTATACTCCTTACTAGCTCTTTTCCATACGTAAGGGACTGGTTAAATGAGCATCCGTTTAGGAACCAACCGGATGCTAGAATAATCTGCAGTCTGATAAACGGTGCTCCCATCAAGTCAGACACCTTATGGACAATAATGAAGCAGCTTCGTATCAGAATTGAAAGGTTGCTTGAAACTGGCTCAGTCACAGATCCAAAAGAACGTCAACGGCTTGAGTATTTGTTAAAGACAAAGAAATGGAATCCCTACTGCATAAGACATTCTGCCATCACATATGATTCAGATTTTCTTCCGGGCTTTGCATTGAATAAGAAAGTCAGATGGTCAATGAATTCAAAACAGCCTGCTAGATACATCAAGAGAAGAATGGGAAATGACCTAAAGAAGCAGATTCTAGCACGAGACGGAATTCTGCCTGATGATGTCATCAAGCAAAGGCCGCCGGTGCGTGATTGTCCACGCTGCAGTCTTGTTAATGCTATAGAGAACAAGGTATGCTCAAAATGTGGCTATCCTCTAACACCAGAAGCCCTCGAAGAGATTAAGGCTAGAGAGAACACAGAAATTCATGCTCTTAAAGTCGATATTTCTACATTGAAGGAAGATAATATGATGCTGAGGGAAGCACTTAGCGATGTAAAACAGATGTTAAAGGACCCTAGAAAATTGTTGAATTCACTCGACCTTATCAAATAAGTCTGTGGGAAAATATTGCTTCATTCTATCTATTTTCCTTGTAGCTGCTGATGCATTTTTGTTCTCTGGATATTTTCTCAGTAATGTCTGCAACTTCTCAACCGTTTGTTCAAGTCTAATGTCGAGTGTTTGAATGATATGTTTTCTTAGTGATTCATCATTTATGTATTCGAGAATTATTTCAAAAACTAATGGGTGCATATTTGAATCAGCAGTGATGGCTATAACTCGGTCCCAGTCTTTTCGTTCAATCTTACCATTGATATAAGGAATGAAGAATTTGCCTTGTCCGTTGAAAAAGCCATGGTCAACAAAAGACTTTGCCCTACTGCCATATGCCATTTGTAGTGTAGCTTTCTCTTCTTTTGTATTCTTGGAAAAAAGTGAAAAAACTCTCTTACGACCATCCAAATCTACAGTTACGAAAACACTGTAGCCCTTTTGTTCTTTCAAGCCTTGTATCTTATTACTTAGACGCTCGATCGCATCCTCTACTTGTTCAATGACTTTGATATAGTTGTCAGCAAGTAGGCAATTTCCAATATAACCCAATGTATAGAAGATTCCTTTTTCTGTCGGTCTCAGAATATTGGCATTCTTTCTTTCCGGGTCTCTTGTAATGGTTATGAATGCTTTATTTTCTAGGGATTTTACACTTTGCCACACAGTTACATGATCCTTTTTCTTGAGGGCTCTTTGCAAGGTCATTACATTTTCTTTGTCGTCACTCTCGCAAATACGCTTCAAAATTTGAGTCTGTAACTCTGTTAACTCTTTGAGCTCCAAGAGTGAATCTTTGCCTATGTGTTTAGTAGTGCCACTACATATATTAACTAGTCTTATACTACTTAGTAGCGATACTAAGGACATGATGAAACAGGAATTAGGTCTCAAACAGTATCAAAAACCACCCGGCATAGTTTTAGAATGCGAAAAGTGTGGTAATATATGGACTTATAGAGGGGCAAAGAAGACATACGCTTCATGCACAGACTGCAGGAACCCTGTTAGAATTCAAGAAAACAAAATAGAATCGCCACACCCTGTCAAGTCTGGACAACTAAGCCAGAGTGTAGCGGTCCCAAGCACATCCCCCGGAGAGGATGAACCTAGACATGGCTGATGCGTCAATCTCTCCTAAAAGCTCTGCGCCAAAGAAGCCAATTTTTGACATTAATGATGTCAAGTTAGTGCCAATTGACAAGTCTATAGTTAATGCATTGCAGCTCACAGAAGGCGAATTTGTAGAGCAACTCTTGACAACTGATGGAAACATTCTGCTTAGGAGGATGAAGAAAGATGGTAGCTCTCAGTGAAAACATCATTGACGATTATTGTATCTGTGGTCATTCTGGCGACAAACATGGCGATTCCTGCACTGGTTATATCGTTGTAAGGGATGTGAAACATCCTGAATTTGTTAGGTATGAAAAATGTCTTTGCCGGCACTTCATTAGATAGCCAGGTAGAACTGAATGGATCCAATAACATTAGACAAGCGATGTATAAAGTGCGGCAGTAATAGATTCTACCCGAAGGAAACAAGCGGCAATAA
>JAJPHX010000144.1 GCA_021325075.1 Nitrososphaeraceae archaeon
CACAGGATATCTGTCACGCTTGACAACGGCAGGATAATTGGTGAAATCATTATCGCAAAGCGCCCGCTTGCAGAGGAAGAAAGGGGGATTGCCGTCATGGTGGGAAACCACATCGTGACTCGCAGCAACTTTGGGTTTGACACAAAGCTCAACCGCGTGACTGGCTTTGTGAGGTGCGACAGCCTCACCACAAGGTTTGCAGACAAGTCCGCCATAATTGAAGATGACGAATACACAAAGTTCAACCAACTGATGAAGACCTTTGTAATCGACACAGTAATTCCTGGGCTGACAGAGTATGAAGACGTCCTGATAACGCGCGAAGAATCCAAGATCTACCGCGAAATTGACAAAGTCCTCGGCCAAGCAATGGTAGATACCCTAGAACTAGAGGAAGAAGTGCAGGGCTACGAAATGGTTGAAGTTAAAGAGCGCGTAAGGGCAGTTTCCAAAGCAGAGAACAAGCCAGAGCCCAAGACCCATTCGCACATCAGCCACCCATCGGAAGATTTTGACGACATCCAGCCGCCGGCAAGCATTTCAAAGGCGGATCATGCGAGGCAACAAACTGCAACCGAGTCTGGAGTCTATGAAGAAGGAGCGGCGCCTGAAGTCACCGGCGAAGTGGTCGAAGTCGTGGATGAAACACAGGCTGACGGCACGGTGATAAGGACAAGAAAAGTGCGCAAGCCGATATTAAAAAAGACCTTTGCCCTAAAGAGGATCGGGTACAAGGTCATCCCGTACGAGGATGAAACCGACTCGCGCTACAGCTTTACCACTGAAAATATCGTATTCGTGAACAAGGCCAACCCGACCTACCGGGCCGAGTCTGCAAGGGGAGACGAGTTCCTGATGAGGCATGTCATCAGCATCGTTGCCGAGGCAGTGGCGCAGGAAAAGCACCCTGAAGGCAAGGATGCGCTAGAGCTCCAGAACAGACTAGTCGCCGAAGCAATCAGGATACACGACGCTAACGTGCTAAAGCGATAGCCCGATAGAAACGACTAAATCTAACTGTAGCCTCGAAGTAAGTCATGGCGTTTGAATTCATGCCCGGCGCTACAGTAGTCGGCATTTCGTACAGTGATGGCGTTATTCTGGCGGCAGAAAAGAGAGTGTCATTTGGCAACTTTGTCGTGAACAAGAACATCAAAAAGACTTTTCCAGTCACCGATCACGTTGGCGCAGCATGCGCCGGCATGGTGGCAGACATGCAGGTCCTTGTAAGGCAGGTCGAGGCGCTGTCCAAGATCCGCAAGCTCGAGACAAGGCGCAACGTACCACCAAACTCTGTTGCAAAGCTCATGTCGGTAATCATGTTTGAGCGCAGGTACTTCCCGCTCTTGACGCAGGTTATAGTCGGCGGAATCAATGAAAAGCCAGAGATCTACACTCTAGACCCGCTAGGCTCAGTCCTTCCAGACGACTACGCAGCAGTGGGAACAGGCGCAGAGATGGCTCTGGGCATCATTGACGCAGAGTACAAGCCAAACATGTCTGAAGAAAAGGCAAAAGAGCTGGCTGTCAGGGCGATAAAGTCTGCGATCCAGCGCGACGCGGCAAGTGGCGACGGAATTGACGTTCTCTATGTCACAAAGAATGGGCCGCGCGAAGAAACAATAGCCATCCGCAACGCCTAGATTTCTTTGTAGGCCTGCCACATCTTGTCGCTGATATAGTGTAGGTTGTCGACGACGTAGCCTTTTGCCATCGCCTTTGCAGCCTCGCTGTCTTCCAGCGCGACTCCTGCGGCAAGGGCTTTCCCATGCGTCATGTCCTTCACTATGACTATGTCGCCCTTCTTAAAAGTGTCGAAATTAGTTATCCCCGGCCGCATCACCTTGGCGCCGTTGCATACGAATTTTATCGCGCCCATGTCAACAGTCACTGAAGGAAAGCGCGCCAAGGTTTCCGCCTTACCTCCGAGGAACGGGACAATGTTATCATTAATCTGTACAGCTACTGTTTCATCGGCAGCCAATAGGCGTTTGCCTTGCTCTACTTCATATACCTTGATGCTCTTTACCTTCGGAACAAGGTCCTGCGGCCATGCGGCCTTTAGCTTTTCCACAAGCTCGGAAGTCTCGCTTCTTGAAAGCACGAATGTCTTCAGGTCGATCAGGCATTATCCGCACAGGCGATAATTAATTTGTTCCATTGCGGTACGAAACTTTATTACTTTTCTTTGCATTTGTGAGATAGTAATGAAGTTTCAGATTTTGAAGGAACCTATGGCTATACTGGACGTGGAGATGAGTTCTGGAGAAAAGATAACCGCCGAATCTGGCGCGATGGTCTACATGAAGGGCGAGTTTGAAATCAAGACCCGCACCCGCGAAGGCGGCCTTTTCAAGAAAATCAAGGTGACCGCGCTTGGAGGCGAGTCATTCTTCGTCAACGACTATGTCGCGCACGGCGACTGCTCCCTTGGCCTCACCGGACCGCCACTTGGCGACATCATCCACCTTGACGTCAGGCCAAACAGCGGCTTTATCGTGCAATCAGGATCGTACGTTGCATCCACGCAGGGCGTGATGCTTGACACGCAGTGGCAGGGATTTACAAAAGGCCTCTTTGGAAGCGAGTTTTTCATGCTAAAAGCTACAGGACAGGGCGACATGTTCCTAAACGCCTATGGCGGCATAATCCAAAAAGACTTGGCAGCTGGCGAAAAACTAACAATCGACAACTACCACCTGGTAGCGCTGAGCGACCAGGCGACGTACAAAGTGAATAAGGTAGGCGGCATGAAGACGACGCTACTTGGTGGCGAGGGCCTTGCAACAGAGGTCACCGGGCCGGGGCCCGTGTACTTCCAGACAAAGAACATCCGCGAGTTTATCGACCTGCTTGGAATCGGCCAGAGGTCAGAAACAACATCAAATTCCGGAGTCTCGTTTGGCGGGTTCAGGATCGGCTAGGCATTTGTGTGGGTTATTACCTGCCAGCATTCTAAGCAGAACTCTCCATTGACTTGGAATATCTCTGCAGGCCTCTTTTGGCAGTTGATGCATACGTGCTCGTCGTCACCTGCAGTTCCTTCTGTTTTTTCCGTATCTGGTTGTAAAATATGCATAATTAGATTATAGAAATTATAATGAAAGCCACATATTTATAGTTATTTTTGTTCGCTCGTTTATGCTAGCTGCTCTGCGCTACAGCATATTTTGAAAATTGTTCTATAACAACATGTCGTCTTTATTATATATTCTAGAAGATTCTGACTCTTCAATTGGCTCAGGAATCAGGCACCGATCTCATACGGTCGAGGATAAAAGCCGTTGAATCGAGAACGCAGGAGACACTCAGGCTTGTCCAGGCGAAATACCGAAGCGAGCTGCGCACCTGCGTCGAATATCATGAAGGGCTTGCGGTCACACTGGAAAATTCTGGCGACCACGATCTGGCCTACCGGCACCGGCTCTTGGCTGACATTTACAGATCAACGCTAGAGCGCGCTTGATTGTTTGTGCAAGCAGCTTGTTCATCCAAGGCTTGGGGACCTGCCTTATTGACCGACATATTTTAAAACGCCATGAACGTAGTGGCCTAAAATTTATTAGCATGTTATTTTGCTATTATGGCGCGACATGCCGGGCAGCCACAGGATTTTGGTTGTCGATGATTAACCAGATCTTGTTAGAATAGTAGAAATGTACCTCAGGTCATGGAACTTCGAGGTTGATTCATTTACCGATCCGCTTGAAGCGCTGGCATTTTTCAAATCCGCCCATAACTGAACGCATATCTATTGTTCTTTCAGTTCTTTCTCCAGCCTTTTCATCAAGAGCGCCGACCCCTCGCCAAAGGTGCTTTTCAGGGCATCGTGGATTTGCCTGAGAGTATATGATTGTTTATTGAAGGCTATGCCTTCGAGCTCAAGATCGTAGAACACCGCGTCCTGCGCCGCCCTTCCCAGTACAGCCGTTGCTTGGTACAGCGCCTTTTTCAGCCTTTCGCTAGGTATCGGATCGTCATAATTGCTGTTTTCTGACACTGGGAGGCCTCCTTCCTTTTTGGCGCACACTTATATCAATAATCCCTTGCAAATCGATGATCATCTAGCGCTCGAATATTGTGTCTCTTATCTCTATCAGGTCGCGGAGCACCGCGCTTGCAGTCTCCATGCCGCCTGCGCCTCGGCCAATTATCGTCTGTTGGCCAGAGTGCTCTGAAGAAAACGTCACCGCGTTCAGAGTGCCATTGACACATATTGGATCTTTTTTCGATACTTCGGTCGGCGCGACGTCAAGGCGCCTGCTGTCACACGCGGCTATGAGCTTGATTGCATTGCCACGCTCGCCTGCTTTTTTCACATCCGATACCTTGACTCCGCTTATGCCTGTCCTCTTTACATCCTTCATCGTCACCTTCATGCCCATCACCCAGTTTGCCATTATGACAAGTTTTGCGGCCGCATCGAATCCGTCAGTGTCAAGCGACGGAACTGCCTCCGCGTAGCCTTTCTTCTTTGCGTCTTCCAGCGCACTTTCATAGGTGAGCCCTTCTTCCATCTTGCTCAGTATGTAGTTCGTGGTACCGTTCAGTATCCCTTGGAATGACGTTATCCTGTCACCTTTGAGGCATCTCTTTGCAAATTCTAGAATGGGCGTCCCGCCGCCGACCGTCCCACTGAATCTAAACATTACGCCATTGTAGCCTGCGAGCTCGATCAATGATGGGAACGCAAGGGCAAGCGGCCCCTTATTCACGCTGATGACATGCTTGCCCGTCCTCATCGCAGTAATGATGTGCGAAGTGCCCGGCTCGCCATCTGACAGGTTTGTCGGGGTGCATTCAAGCACCACTTCTGCGTCGACGTTTTCGATCACCTGCAGCGGATCAAACTTGCTGCTGTTTTTTTCATATGCGCCAACCGTGTCCTTGGCTTTCTTTGCGTCAAGTAGGCGCTGGAGATCAAGGCCGGCGGGCGCTATCGCTGATCCCTTGTTGTCGACACACGCCACTATGCGCGGCTTGACGCCGTGCTGGCTGTACAGGTCAGCCGAGCGTGACAGGAGCAACTTTGCAAAGCTCTGCCCAACTACTCCAAAACCGACAACGATTACGCGCACTGCATCTTTACAAATCAAGTGGGGTTAATAAAACTAGAGATTCTGGACGTTGAGAGAGATTCATGATTAGTCTGTGGGCCCGGTCTTGTTACAAAGCTTGGCAGTCGACTTGCAGAATCTGTTGTCATGTCAAACCACCGGTATGTCGCATAAAAAGCATGGAAATTTACTTCAGCAAGTTATACCGGGACTCTTAAATTACATACAATTGTCGAGCCCTGCGAAGTAAAATGAACTGGAATACAACAATATTGGCATCGTCGATGCGGGTTCCTCTGCCATGATGAAGGCGAAAATTTTCGCGCCTGTATTTTTGATACCACTCGTGGTGGCGACTGTCACCGGAGGTATTCAGAATGTCTGGGCAGCTGGTACGACAACCGTGCTTTTATCGCCAGAATCTCCAACTTGGCACACTACCTCAAGCGGGTACAAGTCGCCTGACGGCAAGTGGATCGTTGTCCACCCCGGGTACGGGTCTGTGCAGGTGGTAAGCGACCACAGCAACAAAGTCCTTGAGCTGGCTCCAAAGCTAAGCGATAGCTCACGACATTCTGCTCTGGTTCTGTCTACTGTAGACATGACTGGCATACACGGCAAGATGCAGGTGAGGCTCGATCAGCAATCATCAAACCCGAAGTCGTGGGACTCGTTCTGGGCGATGCTTGCCTACGTTGACCAGACAACGCACATTTCGCTGTTGATAAAAACAAATGGTGGCGGGTGGGAGATAAGCAAACGGGATCATGACCATGCAGACCAAGACCTGCATGAAGCAATAGCGACAGGGCATTCCATACCGTCAGCAGTGAAAGGCCACTGGTACAACGTGGAATGGTGGATAGCGCCAAACCATGACACGCACAGGCTGCATATCAAAGTCGTAGTTGACGGAAAAGTGCTGGCTGACAAGGACGACTCTGGACACTATGACAGGGACGGTCACAAGGGAAGCGGGACAAGCTCGTACTTCCTCAACAGTTCAAGCAAGAGTTTTGCGGCCTACTCTGAAAAATCGCATAC
>JAJPHX010000007.1 GCA_021325075.1 Nitrososphaeraceae archaeon
AACCTTAAAGCAGCTGTATGTAAAATTTATGACAACGTCCAGATTATATGCTATGGTCGAATTTACACAGTTACACAATGAAGATACTGGTGGCAGAAGACGAGCCAAGTATAGCGATGCAGTATGAGATAGCATTAAAGGATAGATCTCACGACGTCACCCTGACTTATGACGGTATGCAGTGCCTTGAAGCCTTTTACAAGGAACTGGAGCAGAGCGAATCTTCGCGTAGTTCCAGAAAGCCGCCTTTTGACGCGGTCATCCTTGACTACCGCATGCCAAAGAAGGACGGCATGGAAGTTGCTAAAGAGATCCTAGCGATAGAACCAAAGCAGAGAATCCTTTTCGCCTCCGCCTATGTAGTTGAAACTCTGGTCGACTCTGTAAAGACCCTGCAGCAGGTGGTAGAGCTTATCCAAAAGCCCTTCGAGCTCGATCCTTTCCTTGATTTACTAGAGGACAAGGGCATATTTTCAGAGCTTGAGAGGCTCAATGTGAACGTCAAGGGGATAAAAGACCTCAATCCTTCGCACCAGCAGATAAGGGACCTGCTTGAGGGCCTCAAAAAGCTCCAGAAAGGACGAGCAATTAGCTGATCATTTCTTTAGCCTGCTCTATCGGAAGCATGATGCTAAAAATAGCTCCGCTTCCGGCGTTATTGTAAACGCTGATCTCGCCGTTATGGGCAGTCACTATGGCCTTGCTGATGAAAAGGCCAAGGCCTGTGCCATTCTTGTTGTTGTCGCCTACGTTTTTTGTGACAAACTTCTCAAACAGCTTTGGAAGGACATGCTCCGGTATGCCTCCTCCAGTATCGCTGATCTTGATCTCAAATTTATTCTTGTCAAGAAACGTCTTGCCTTCAATCTTGATACTGCCTTTCTGCGTGAACTTGGTCGCATTGCCGACGAGATTGGTCAGGACCTGTGTTATGCGCGACCTGTCAAGCTCAACTTCAAGCTCCTTGCCTGCTTCGTCAACCATAAGGTCGAGAGCCACGTCTTTTGCCAAGTTTGCTCTTTCTGAGTCTGCCACGCCCTCAAGAAGGTCGTTTATCCTCACCTTTTCCATTTTGTACATCAGGCTGCTGCTTTCGATCCTGCTGACATCCAGAATGTCATTTGCCAGCTGTTGGAGCCGGCGCGCCTCCCGAAGCACCCCGTCCCAGGCCGCGTCCTGAGTGACCTTGCCCTTCTTTGCAAGGAGGGCAAATCCAAGAAGCGGCTGTATAGGAGTTCTTAGCTCATGGGAAGCAATAGCTATGAATTCATTTTTCAACTGCTCCTTGAGCTTTAGCTCCTCGTTGGCCTTCTCGATGTCCTTCTTTGACCTGTAAATGTCGGTTTCATCAACGAGGGCAATGCTGCAGCCGACAAGGTCTCCCTGATCGTTGCGCAACGAGGTGGCATTAAGAAGAGCTGGAAAAACAGTGCCGTCTTTTGCCCTCAGCCATATCTCGCAATTCTCAACAAGCCCTTTTTTCTCCCATATCTCGAGATATTCGTGCATGGCAACAAGGCTGTTGGCACTCACTTGGCCAAATACTGGTGCACCTATCAATTCTGACTTCGAATAGCCGGTGCGCGTGGCATACATCTCATTGCAATCAAGGATGACTCCCTTGGTATTTACCGTGCAATGGAGTATCGGAAATTTTTCATAGAGGTTCCCAAGCAGCTCTAATGACCTTGAATACTCGATCGAGCGTCCCTTCTCGGGACTGCCAGTATACTTCTGGCTCAATACATTCAAGCGATCAAGAGTTAAACATTAGGATTAGTGTGTGAATTTATCTACACCTTTGCCGTTATTACTGCTGACAGCAGTTTATAACCACTGTGTACTCTGTTCTGGTCACTTCTGGTAGGAAGTGGAATGATGCAGCATAGCGTAGACAATACTGCTGTACTGCGCCAAGCCATCGATGCCGCAATAGAATCACTAGGCGGTCCAATCCATAAGACCATAACCTGGTACATGAACAACAAGGGCGTTTTTTCTGATTCAAAAAAGATCGATATTGAATTTTTCTATTCAAACCTAAAAGAGCTTGTTGGGCCTGGTGCAGAGCTGATAATGGAAGAAACGTGGCAGCATCTAGAAAAACAAGGAATTGCCGGGCAAAACTTTGAGCCGTCGTCATCGGCGCTTGAAAAGATACAGAAGGTCCTGAAGATAGGAGAGCGCGCGTGAAAATGCAGCAGTCACTTCTAAACATTGCAAGGGAGCGCAGGAACCTGGTACTTGGACTGGTAGGTGCAATAACAATAGTCAACATGACTGTTTTCCTTACTGCCAGCTCTGACGGTGGGCGATACATCGGCGATATCTCTAGAATAGGTACTGTGGCAAGCGCAGTCGTCGTGTCGTCCATAATAGTTGGTAGGCAAAAACTCAGTGGACTGTTTGGAAGGGCATATCTATCGCTCGCAATAGGATTGGCACTATGGCTTGCAGCAGAAATAATATGGGGATACTATGAGCTTGGGCTAGGAGTAGAAAGCCCATTCCCGTCGATAGCTGACGGTTTCTGGATAGCAAGCTACGGACCTTTCGCATACCACGTGTTTAGCACGGCCAAATTCTTTGGCAAGGGTGTGAAAAAGCATACAATAATGATCGTGAGTGCAGCCGGCGCGATATTCCTGTACTTTTACGTGCAGGCAATAATTGGTGTTTCAGAGCTAGAAGGGTCGGGTGCACTCGAATCTTTGGCAATAAGCATCGCATACCCTGTGTTTGATACAATAATCATAATTCCTGCTGTACTTATGGTCAC
>JAJPHX010000037.1 GCA_021325075.1 Nitrososphaeraceae archaeon
AGCACTTACCACAATATACCAGTATTGCCAGTCCAGCTTGACGATACGGATGTCGCGATACTGAAATCACTGATGGCAGACGGGCGCAAGTCCTTCCGCGCGGTATCAAGAGAAATCAAGGTGAGCACGCCTACAGTCAAGGCAAGATACGAGCGGCTGGTGAACATCGGGCTGATAAAGTCGGTCAGGCCTGAGATCGACCTGTCAAGGATAGACAGGAAAAACAAAGGTGTTGACGCGCTGGAAGAATTGAGCAAGCAAAAGAGGCATTTCCACCTGCGCGTTGATAGCCTGAAGGTAAAGCTAAAGTGCGACTTTTGCGGAGGGCCAGTGCACGGCAAGCCAAAGGTATTGAAGTTTGCAAATTTCGAGAGGTTCTTTTGCTGCATCCAGTGCAGGGCGTCGTACAAGGAGAAGCACGGCGGACGAATAGAGATGCTCAAAGAGCAGTACAGAAAGAAATAGTCACTTTGGGTAGCGGCCGATCACGCGGCCATCGAACTCGAACATGATTACCTCTATCTCCATCTGGTTCTTTGCGTATTCGCTCATCTGCTCATGGACCTTTTTGCACACAAGACTAAAGTACCCCGCAATGCCATTCTTTGTGACTATCTCTAACACGTGCCGGGCCGTGTTTGCGCCCTTGATCTCTTCAACCACTCCAGTCGGCGCGCCGCATTCCGCTGCCAAGCGCGCCATGAACTCCATGTTAACGTGCGAGCCGGCGACGTGTGTCTGCTTGACCCCCATCGCCATCTTTGTCAGCTTGCCGATAAATCCTGCAATGACTGCCTTGCCTATCTTTTTGCTGGCGCACTGCTTTACCGAGTAGCCGGCAAAGTCGCCCATCTGCACAAAGCTGTGCTCAGGTAAGGACTTGAATAGTGCTTTGGCAAAATCCTCGCTCCTGCCGCCAGTCGTGAGAACGACTGTGTCGCCGACACCCATTGCAATCGCGACATCAAGGCTCTGCCTGATCGAAGCGGCAAACGAGGCTGTGGAGTAAGGCAGGACGATGCCGGTCGTGCCAAGTATCGAGATGCCTCCCATTATCCCAAGTCGCGGGTTGTCTGTCTTTTTGGCAATCTCTTCTCCCATCGGGACTGAAATAATGACGTCGATTCCGCGCTTTTTCAGCTGCTCCTGCGCGACTTCCCGCACTGCCTGCTCGAGCATCTTCATCGGGGTTGGGTTGATGGCCGCCTTGCCCATTTCAAGGCCAAGGCCGGGCTTGGTCACCCTGCCGACACCCGCGCCGCCGTCGATGTTTATCTTGCTGGCATTCTTGGTAAACGATACAGTGGAGCATATCTCTGCCCCGTGCGTGACGTCAGGGTCGTCACCGCCGTCCTTTACTGCCGCGCAGGTGACCTTGCCGCTGCCGTCAACTTTGGTCCACCTGATCTTTAGCGTTGCAGTCCTGCCTTTTGGGAGCGACACCACTACATGGTCGGCGTGCTCGCCAGTGATGAGGGCATAGAGCGCACCCTTGGTCGCTGCGGTTGCCGTCGTGCCCGTGGTAAAGCCGGTCCTGAGCGCGCCACTGCGCTTCTTTTCCTCGATCTCTGGCGGCAGCTCTTGTTCCTGCTCTGCAAGCTCTAGGTCCCTGTCGTCCACGCTCACAGTAGCACTGCCCCGCCGTCTATCACTATCGTATTGCCTGTCGCAAACGAGAAACTGTCGTCAGCTAGGCTTGCGGCAACGCTGGCCACCTCCTTTGGGTAGCCCCACCGCCTCATCGAGTTTTCAGCCGCGGCCTTTTTCTTTTCGGCAGGAGTCATCGAGTTGAACGTGGCTTCCGAGGAGATGTTGCCAAGGGCAAGCGTGTAGGCGCGGATGTTCCCGTATTCAAGCGCGATATGCTTTGTCATAGCTATGATGCCGGCTTTTGCAATGCTGTAAGGCGCGCCTTCCGTGTGGCCGGATATTGCAGGAGTCGAGGAGATGCTGATGATGACCCCGCCGCCCTTGAGCATGAGAGGTATTGCCGCCCTCGAGAGCCGAAAGGTGCCCTTGAGGTCGACGTTGATTACCCTGTCCACTTCTTCTTCAGTAACTTCGTGGAATTTCTTGAACCACATCTTGCGGTCGAAGGGGTAGCCAGCATTGTTGATCAGAATGTCTATCCGCCTGTGCCTCTCTAGCATGTGGCGCATGAACTTTGCCACTGCGGGCTGGCTTGTCACATCCAGCTGCTCCGGGTAGACCTTGCCCTTGATGAGGCCGGCAGACTTTTCTGCGTCTGCCATGCTCCGGGAGCAGACGATCACGGTAGCGCCCCGGGCGGCAAACTCTTTTGCTATCTCAAACCCGATGCCCTTGCTGGCGCCGGTGACTATCGCAACCTTATCCTTTAGCAACTACAAATCTATTCCACAGGGCTATTTTTAACATTATCAATATCTGACACGACAACTAGAAATAGGATTGACGCCTGCAAATGGCTGGAGTGACAGTCATACAAACGTACGCCTACTCGAAATCGAACCTTGGTTTCGAGTA
This sequence comes from Nitrososphaeraceae archaeon, assembly GCA_021325075.1. Taxonomy (GTDB): domain Archaea; phylum Thermoproteota; class Nitrososphaeria; order Nitrososphaerales; family Nitrososphaeraceae; genus Nitrososphaera. Next base: position 2,506 of record JAJPHX010000037.1, read on the forward strand.
GGGCCTTATTAGCTAGCAGGCTTGGCAAAGCATGAAAAACAAGGAATTTGTCGTTGCAGCTTCCTAGTCCTCTTTCATTTCCTCTGGATGGTCGATTTTAACTACTGTATTGGTGCGTGGGACTTTCCCCACAGGCATATTCTTTTTTTGGCGTGCGGAGTATAGTTTTCCTTTTTCTCCGTTTCCTCTACTTTTCCACTCATATGTGTGGGAATAATGGCACTACAAAAGCTAAAAGCATTGCATAACAACAAGCCCTACTCGCCGTTTTACCGGCTTTCGGGCTTGAATGAACACGGCATATCCATCCGTTTGAAGGATAAGCAATTGGATTTTTCATGATTGGCTATAAACCGTTTCCGGACTAGTGTATAGTCTAACCATGATTTACAAGTACGTCATAATTCGTAAAAATGTGCCAAATCTAGAAGATGATAGCACCATAAAGCATTTTATCTAGTTGACCAGTGTGTCAGCATTCGGAAAAACGGCGGAGTTGCCCTTGTTCCGATGCTAAACACACCATACAAGAGAGAATTGAGCTCGGGAAAGCTTCTCTCCTGTATGAGGTATTTACGGCAATAGCTGTATGTAAGGAACGTGGAGATTATGTTCTATACAAATCGTAGTTTTGCCCGGTTTCTACATATCTATCGTCTTAGATGTTAGAGTAGCTAGCGAAGTAAAGAAGCCTTGTCTGTCTTTTCCCACGTAAAGCCCGGATCGCTTCTGCCAAAGTGGCCGTAGGCTGCCGTCTTGCGGTACACGGGCCGCTTAAGGTCAAGCGTCTTTATAATGCCGGCTGGCCTCATGTCAAAGACCTTCCTCACCCTACCCTCGATCTGCTCTTCAGAAACCCTGCCAGTCCCAAAAGTGTCTATCATGACTGACACCGGCTCGGCCACCCCTATTGCATAGGCAACCTGCACTTCGCACTTGTCTGCAAGCTCTGCTGCAACTATGTTTTTCGCCACGTACCTTGCCATGTAGCACGCAGACCTGTCAACCTTTGACGGGTCTTTGCCAGAGAAAGCGCCGCCGCCGTGCCTGCCCATCCCGCCGTAGGTGTCAGCGATAATCTTTCTGCCTGTCAAGCCGGTGTCGCCGGGCGGGCCGCCTATCACGAACCTGCCAGTCGGGTTTACTAGAAACTTTGTCCTTGCGTCAACCCAGCTGCCGCAGACCGGCTTTATCACCTTGTTTATGACTTCTTCGCGCAGCTGCTCCATGCTGATGTCTGGCGAGTGCTGCGTTGAAATAACTACGGTATCAATGCGTTTTGGAACACCGTCTTCGTAGACTACTGAAACCTGCGACTTGCCGTCGGGCCTGACCCATCCCAGCTCTTTCTTCTTCCGCACATGGGCCAGCTTCATCGACAGCTGGTGAGCCATCGTTATCGGAAGTGGCATCAGCTCCGGCGTTTCATTTGTCGCATAGCCGAACATCAGCCCTTGGTCGCCGGCTCCCTGCTCCTTGCTGTCAGTCGCCGTAACGCCCATCGAAATGTCGGGGCTCTGCTCGTGCAATGCTGCAAGCACAGAGCAGGAATCGCAGTCAAAACCGTAATCCGGCTTGTCGTAGCCAATTTCCCTTATCGTGTCGCGGACAATTTTCTGGACGTCAACCCTGCCCTTTGACGTGACTTCCCCGGCGACAAACACGATGCCGGTTGTTGTCATCGACTCGGCAGCAACCCTTGAATCTGGATCCTGCCTCAGAAACTCGTCAAGCAGTGCGTCAGAAATCTGGTCGCATACCTTGTCCGGGTGACCCTCTGTCACGCTTTCAGATGTAAAGAGCCAGCGTTTTACCATGTGTAAATTGCACCAGGCGCGATCATGCTAGAATTCTTTTTCGAGCTTGATGAACAATACGTTGTTGCCCCTTATCACGACCTTGCCATAGTTTGCAAGAACATCAGAGCCGTTGAACTCCTCAGCGTCCGTAAGTATAAGGTTCATGTACGAATCGACGTTGTTCATCCTGCCCTTGTATTCGATCTCGCTCTTTAGCCTCACCGCAACCTTACGGTTGATTGCGCGCTGCAGCGTCGACAGTGGACGTTTCGGTTGTTGCGATGACGGCGGAGATGACAATCTAGCTAATCACTTTGCAAGTGAAAAAATCGTGGCTCGAATAAAAAGGTTCGCTTGCGCAGGTTCATAAACTGGTTTTGTCTATACAAACCTAGCTGATGATCTCTACCGGCTCGGCGGCCACAGATTCGCTCCTTGGAGGAGGTGTACGCGAAGGCATGGTAATTGACATTTACGGCGAAAGCGGCTCCGGCAAGTCGCAGCTGTGCTTTACACTCTGCGCCAACTGCGCAAAAGATGGAAGCAAGGTGGTGTTCATCGACACTGCCGGGACTTTCCGCCCTGAAAGGATAGTCGAGATATCCGGCTCGTCAAGCGCGCTAGAAAAGATCACTTACATGCGGGCACTCACCACACTTGACCAAGTAAACGCGGTCGATAGGGTGCTTGACATCAACCCGCAGCTTGTGGTAGTAGACACCCTGACCTCGCTATTTTCAGCAGAGTATTCAGGCCCTGCAAGACATCTGGCAGTGATGAAACACCTTCACCAGTTGGCACTTCTTGCAATAAACTCCGGCTGCTCGGTAGTCGTTACAAACATGGTCAGGACCGCGCCGATTACAGTTATTGATCAGGCGGGCAGAAACGTCGCGCAGAGAGTGGTTCCATCTCAGCTGCGCGAGTACCTAGGCAGCTCTGTCTCAATTTACTCGCATATAAAGATAAAGCTGGAAATAGTAGATGCTGCAAAATCGATGTTCCGGGCACTTCTTGTACAGCCGGCTGGAAAAAGCCCGGCACAGTTTAGGATAACTGCCAAGGGCATATCCGAAATTGAGGATTAGTAGACTCAACCTCCAATTAGTTCCTTTATACCAAATGCAGCCAAACTTCCCATTAACATGACTGCAGCTGATATAATTTTGCATAACTTTTTTCCAATTATGCATTTCCACGCTCAAATTATGCAAAAATCCGTGCTTGGTTTTTGCCACTAAGCAAAATCTACGCTCGGCGTTCCGCGTACTATGGGGTTAGAATGGATCGAGATGCATCTTCAAATCATGGAATAATTTTTTGTGTGGAATATTCCTGTCGGTACTCAAATTATTCCAAAGATGAAATATTATTCCTAGATCATTCCAGCACTTGTGTCCAAAAGAGAAAAACTTACAATCATGCACAGGAACATCAACATATGATCGTTGAAGGTTCTGGAAGTAGCAATGCCTCAAGAATCATAATGCATGTCGATTTTGACTACTTTTTTGCACAGTGCGAAGAGATCCGCAAGCCGGAACTGCGGGACAAGCCTGTGGTCGTGTGTGTGTTCTCTGGCAGGACAGAAGAAAGCGGGGTCGTGAGCACCGCAAACTATGTCGCAAGAAAATACGGGGTCAAATCCGGCATCCCGATCAGGGTCGCCAAGTCAAGGCTTGCCGGCGTCAAAGAGGCCATGTTCCTCCCGCTTGACCCTGAATACTACTCGCAAGTGTCAAAGGCGGCGATGTCTGTGATAGAGCCGTACGCCGACAGCTTTGAGCACGTCGGGATAGACGAGTGCTACATCGATGTTTCAGAAAGGGCCGCCGATTTTGAAGAAGCAAGGAACCTTGCCAGAAGCATCAAAAATGACGTAAAAAAGCAGACGCAGTTGACCTGCTCTATAGGCGTGGCACCAAACAAGATGCTTGCCAAGATCGCATCTGACTTGAACAAGCCTGACGGGCTGACAGTCATTGCACCAGAAAGGATAGCAGAGCTGTTTGCCGGAATGGACGCTGACAGGATACCGGGCATCGGGCCAAAGACAAGGGAAAGGCTTGCAGAGCTTGGAGTAAAGACGATTGGCAACCTTGCGGCCTTTGACCTGTTCAAGCTGATAGAGGAGTTTGGGAAAAAAACCGCCACCTACATGCACAACGCTTCCCACGGAATCGACGACGAGCCGGTTGTCGAGTCCGGAGAAAAGCAGCAGATCGGCAGGATAGTCACGCTCAAGAGCGACTCGACAGAAAGCGCCGAGATGTACCCGGACCTTTACGAAATCTGCCAGTCCGTCTTTCAAAAGGTAAACGCCAAGAAACTGTCATTCAAGACAGTCGGGATACTATTGATCCTTGACAACCTAGACAGCGTAACCCGGTCAAAGAGCCTGAAGGTTCATTCAAGCAATTTTGAGCTTTTGCATTCCACCGCTAGATCTGTTCTGGACGAGGCAATGGCAGCCGCAGGCAGGGCAAAGGTGAGGAGGCTTGGCGTCAGGCTGTCCGACCTGCAGAGCAGCGCCGGGCAGAACACGATGCTTGACTTTATGGGCGCGGGGGGCTAGAGCTTGCATCTTTAGCCACGCCTGCGCGCAGCCTGCTTATCCTCTTGCTCTCTACATACATCACAACTGCAAGGTAGATCCCAAGCCAGGGGAGGAACATTATCTCGCCGGCGACAGAGTGGAAAGCCTCCCATTCGCTAACGTTCGTAGTCACTATCAGGGCATAGAGCGACAGTGACGTTATCCGCACAATGTTGACGGAAACGGTGCCAAACGTCCCGATGGCAAAGTAGATCAGCTTTCTTTTCACCGGAATCTCCATCTTGAGCAGGAAAGCCAGCATCACAAGCGTGTAGATTATCATGCTGTGCACCCCAGCAGACGGCCAGAACACCTGCAGCGCGAAAGGCCCGTGCAGCCCGTTCAGGAGCATGAGGTTGCCCTTTGCGGTAGCGGGCACTGCCGTGCTCGCAGGATTTGCCGGCCCGACATTGGTGATGTAATGATCTATAAAGTTGATGACTCCCTGGTCGATCTGCAAATAGACCGGCACTATGACTTGGAGAGGGCCAAGGGAGTCGTATGGAAAGAACGCGTCAAGCGAAAGGATGACTGCACTCCCGATCAGATATATCGCGCCTGCCGACGATATCTTGTACCATTTCTTGCCAAAGAGCACCACGAGCGAGCTTGTCACGTACAGCGACATTATGATAAAGTCCCACATCCACATCCAACTTAGCTTGAGCGAGACATGGTAGGTGGATGTGCCATTTTCGATATATGTGCGGAGCCCGTAAGGAAGGGCAACAAAGTACGCTATTGTCAGGGCGGCAAGCGCGACTACAACAAAGAACTTTTTCTGGCTTACAGGCTGCTTTATGCCAACAAGTTCAGCTGCGATGAAGGCCATGGCAAAGAGAAAGCCCCCCCTTCCCTCGTTCCATGACAGGCTGAACGTATCGGGATACGCTACAATAGTGAACAGTATGGGCGCGATGAGGACTGTTGTGATCACAATGCTCGAATTTATCCCAAATATCGTGTGGCCTGAAACAACGGTCTTGCCGGACAAATTTGATTTTCCTAGCCTGCCTTGGGCATAAAAATGTTCTACGACTGCACAATCGCTTCGGTGAACCACTTTGGCACGATGTCCTGCGCGTTCTTTAGCAGGTATGAAATGCTGCTGTCCAGCACATAGGTTGTCGCGTAGTCGTCCTTGCTCCTTACGCTCCTGCCGTATGCCTGCACGAGCCGGAGCACCGTGTTCCAAGTGTACCATTTCTGGTCGCGGTCTTTCATTGCCGCAATCTTTTTGTCAGTCAGGTCAGGATACGGCACCTTGACCACTATCTGGAACCTAGAGAGGTCGTCCTTGAGGTCCACCCCAAGATGCAGCGATGGCGATATCAGGACAGTTGGCTTTTTACTTGAATAATGCTTCTCAAGAACTTCTGTCCTGTCGACGCCAGAGCCGGTTTCTATCAGCCTGCCTTGGTTTTCCTTGCTAAGGTGTTCCTTGATGAACTGGAGCTGCATGTACGACGTCGTGTGTATGATGCCCTTTTCGCTCCTGTGTGTTGACATGATGTTGTCGACTGCCTTTGCAACCTTGGGTAGGCTTTCGCTCATTGTCTTGGCGCTCAGCCATGCGATGTTCATCATATGGATCTGCCTGTTCCTTACCGGGAAATCAGATTCCTGCACCCTGATGAACTTGACTTTCTCCGGATCAAGGCCGGCAGTCTTGCAAAGGTAGTCCTTGCTCAGTATGGTGGCGCTCATGAAAAGTGACACGGACCCTTTGTCAAGTATGGAGTCAAAATAGTTGGAAATGTCAAGCGGCGTTAGAGTCACCCTCACGAGCTGATTTGTTGACTGGTCGCGCTGTATGCCTGACACTATCCAGTTCTTCTTGTTTGCCTTCATGTCGTCTATCACCGCGGCTAGGCTCTTTTCACGTTCCAGCGCATCTATCAGGTTCTTTTCAGTGTATGGCTCGACGCTTAATCTCTGGTTGCTCCGCTCGATTATGCTTTCTGCCTTTTCTGCAAAGTCAAACAGCCTTTCTCTGAGCTCGACACAAAACTCTGTCCACGTTTCAATTTGTTCGACGTTTCTTTCCGGCATCTGCATCTTTAGGAAACGGAGTGAATTCCTGTGGATGGTGAAGCTCCTGAAATCCCCAACCTCTGATTCCAGCTGGTGCGCTTCGTCAAGCACAAGCAGGTTGCGCTTCTGGGTAGAGCCGGCGTAGAATATGTCTGACAGAAAATAGCGATAGTTGTAGACGGTATGGCTCGCGTTCACCCCTATCCACTTTTGGTGGTAATAGTGACATGGCTTCCACTCCAGTTCAACTATCTTTGATTGCGACCTTAGCTTGTCAACATACTTGCGTTCTGCAAACGGATCAATCCTGAGAAGCTCGTGACCTGTGCCCTTGCCTTCTACCTTATAGTCCATCAGCCTTGTCTTGTATGTGCAGTCGTACGAGTCGTCCTTGACACACGGGCCATAGTCGCAGCTTTCGTCAAGCCCCATATCCTCCTTTACGATGCAAGGAAAGTTGCTCCTCCCCTTGACTTCGAATACAAATGGAAAATCGCGCCGGTACTGGCTCTGGAGGTCCTTTGTTGCAGTGCAGATGTGCGAGCTTCCAAGGTA
>JAJPHX010000079.1 GCA_021325075.1 Nitrososphaeraceae archaeon
GCAAGCATCAACGCCGACGAAGTGTGGCTGTGGAGCGACGTCGACGGGCTGATGACTGCAGACCCCAAGATAGTAAAGGACGCGCAGGTGCTCAAGGAAGTGTCGTTTTCAGAAGCGATGGAGATGGCGCTCTTTGGGGCAAAGTACATGCACCCGCGCGCACTAGAGCCGGTCATTGAAACCAAGATCCCACTCAGGATCCGCAACACTTTCAACACAAAGCATCCCGGCACGGTCATCACCCAGAACCCAAGCAAAGAGTCGCAAAAAATAGTTAAGTCCGTAAGCGCGATAAGGCATACTGCGCTTATCGACGTCAGCGGCGGTGGGATGGTTGGGGCGCCGGGAACGGCGGCCAGGATATTTGACACGCTTGCAAAAAACCGTGTGAACATCATGATGATATCACAGAGCCCTTCAGAGTCGAGCATCTCAATGGTGGTCAGAAAGAGCGACCTTGACAAGGCCACCACGACGCTGGAGCTGAACCTGCTTGGCAAGGTCATAAAGCAGGTCAAGGTCAACGACGACGTTGCAGTCATTGCAGTAGTGGGCTCGGGGATGCGCGGGATAAAGGGAGTCGCTGCCAAGGTCTTTGGGGCAGTTGCCAAGCATGGCGTAAACGTCATAATGATAGCGCAGGGCTCGTCGGAGCTCAACTTGGCATTTGTAGTCAACGACAGCGACTGCGGCCAGGCGGTGCAGGCGCTGCATGATGAGTTCGGGCTCTGCAAGGCTGGAAAAGGATAAATGGCATCCTACCTCAAAATTTTTGCAAATGAGCGCTAAATTGGGCAAGCTGTACGTGGTCGGAGTGGGCCCGGGCAGCCACGATCACATGACGTACAGGGCCAAGGAAGTCATTGAAGAAAGCGGTGTCATCATCGGCTATGATACTTATGTCGGCCTTGTCGAAGACCTGATTAAGGGCAAGGAGGTCTACCGCTACGCGATGACCCAGGAAGTAGACAGGGCAAACCAGGCCATCGACTTTGCAGAGTCTGGCAAGGTTGTATCGCTTGTTTCGTCAGGCGACCCGGGCATATACGGAATGGTCGGGCTCATTTATGAAATTTTGGCAGAAAAGGGCTGGGACAGGGAAAACGGAATCTATGTCGAGTGCGTCCCCGGAGTGTCATCGCTGAACTCTTGCGCCGCGCTAGTGGGCTCGCCATTGATGACAGACTTTGCGGTAGTCAGCATGAGCGACCTGCTGGTTCCCTGGGACATCATCGTAAAGAGGGTCGAAGCGGCCGCGATGGGCGACTATGTGACAGTCATCTACAACCCTGCAAGCAAGAAAAGGGTGCACCAGCTCCGCGACACCAAAGAGATATTCCTGAAATACAGAAAGCCTGAGACTCCTGTGGCAATAGTAAAGGGCGCATACAGAGAGACACAACAGGTTGTCATCACAAGCCTGGACAAGATGCTTGATCACCAGGACATGCTTGGCATGATAACAACTGTCATTGTGGGCAATTCGTCTACCTTCAACTACAAGGGCATGATGATAAACCCGCGCGGGTACACTTCAAAGTACGAGCTGGTAAAGCAGGCAACCAAGCAGTAATTTTTTGCAAGTCAAATGGAAAAGTTAGCGTAGGCTGAATTGTAGAAAAATGAAAAGGAAAGAGGGGGAGTGGCTTAGATAACCTGCCACGGTCTTGTTGCGAAGGTTACTCCGAGACCAACGCCGATAATGATGCACTGGTAGACAATGTTGCCATACGGAATTGGCTTGAGAATTGGTTCACCACTGACGTTCACTGTCTGACCTCTGCCCAGACCTGGACCTACGTGCTCAATATTGAGCTGGGTGTGCACATGGTATGTTCCTGGCTCGAGTGCTTTCACAGTGATCGAGTATGGAATGACTGCACCTGGCGCAATGTCGAATATGTTGCCTGGTGGATCCCTTGTCAAGAACTCCCATCTGTTGCCTGCGTTAGCTGAATCGCTGAACAGTGACATCCATGCTCTGAGTGGCTTGTTGACTAAGCTGTGAAGCTCGCCCGTTACGGTCAGTGTGTCGCCTGTATTCAGGGTGTTGTCGGAGAATTGCTCATTATCAATCCTTACGAATCTGCTCTGTAGCTGTGCTTGTACACCGTGTGCATCCGCGCTCTGGAAGATCACGGCGAATGCAGACAGCACCATGACAGTCGCAAGAGCCGTCACGACCAACGTCTTGCTTTCCATCATATCCCTATATCTTAGATAGACCAGAAATAACAAAGATATATATTTTGCTCCGGCACCCGCAGCGCCGAATTTCGGCGTTCTATCAATACTAATTAGTAGCACCTGTAAAGGTAGTAGCGGTTGACCGCGGAGGATGCTGTTTCAGGCAAGCTGGCGCTGGGCAATATCGAGGAGATAGGGCCGGCTACCGAAAAGCGCCTCAAAGAGGCCGGCTTCAGGTCTATCCGGGATCTTTTGGTAAGGGGGCCGGTGGATGTTGCGGAAGCTACCGGCATGGAGATGGACGAGTCAGTCGAGATATGCAATAAAGCTAGAATGGTGCTGGAAGAGCTCGGGGTTATAGACAAAAGCTTTGTCACCGCAACCAGCCTCTACAGCAGGCGGAGGGAGCGGATATCAACAGGCTCCAAAAGCTTTGACGACCTGCTCGGGGGCGGCCTTGAAACAAAGGCAGTAACGGAGGTTTATGGCGAGTTTGGGACCGGCAAGACGCAGCTATGCCACACCCTTTGTGTGATCGTGCAGCAAGAGCCGCAAGCAGGCGGCCTTGTAGGCAAGGCACTCTACATCGACACTGAAAGCACCTTCCGGCCCGAAAGAATAGTTTCCATAGCAAAAGCAAGGGGCTTTGATCCGCAAAAGGCGCTTGAAAACGTCATCGTGGCCAAGGCGTATAACAGCGCGCACCAAGAGCTTATCATCGAAGAAGCCGGCTCTGTCATCGAAGACAACAATGTCAAGCTGATAATAGTCGACTCTGCGGTCGCGCACTACCGCGCCGAGTTCCTCGGCCGCGCGACCCTATCAGAGCGACAGCAGAGGCTCAACAAGTTTATGCACATCTTGGTAAGGATTGCAGAAACATACGAAGTGGCGGTACTCGTGACAAACCAGATCCAGGCATCGCCTGACGCGTATTTCGGCGACACCGCAAGGCCGACTGGTGGCAACGTGGTGGCGCACACCAGCACCTATAGGATTTACCTAAAGCGCTCGGGCAAGAACAGGATAGCTAGGATGGTGGACAGCCCATACCATGCAGAGCGTGAGATACTGTTTACCCTGTCAGAGCGTGGGATTTCAGACGTCAACGAAGGTAGATAATATTAAATTAAGGCTGATGGCAGTGACCTTCTATGCCACGATCGCACGGTACACGAAGAAAGGCCCGCTCAATACTGACAAAGGATAATGTTGTCAGGGGTATATCATACCTGCTTCATGATTACAAGGTTGGAGACAAGGTTGTTGTGGATGTTGACCCAAGGGAGCACGACACCACACCGCACAGGAGGTTCCACGGCAGGGTGGGCGTGGTGGAAGCGGTGGGCAAGCGCACCCTGAGAGTCGCAGTAGTATTTGGCGACAAGAAAAAGATACTGCAGACAAGGCTCAACCACATCAAGCCATTTGCAGGCGCTTCAGAAGGTGCCAAGGGCGAATGACAGAGATAATCAAGAAAGAGATAATTACGTTGCCGCATGTCAAGGAAATTCTGGAATCTGTCAAGCCTGACGACATGGACCAGATCCAGAGGTGGACTGCGGACTATGTTGGCAAGTTTGCCAAGGTTGATTCAAAGAAGGCCCAAAAGATGGTCCGCCAGCTGGTTGAAGAATGCGACCTGACAGAGGAAGAGGCAGTTGAAATCGTGAACATAATGCCTGTCTCGCTTGAAGAGCTGCGGGCTTTTACTTTCGGGTGGAAGAAACTCATCCTGACTGACACGCTCGAGAAGATGCTGAACATCGTAAAGGTCGATACTCAAAGTTAAATACATACTCTCTGCATAATAGGGATTGAACATTGTCAGGACAACCGCCTTCTCAATCGCCACAGGACACTGCGGGGCAGCACCCTACAGCCAGCCACGCGGATCACGGCCAGCCTAGAAAATACGAAGAGTACGCCTATGTTCTCGATTTCACCCCAAGGGGCAAGTCAATAACCGTAAGGGGCCGGGAAGGAGTGATAATTCAGGCAATAGGCGAGGAGAGGCTGACGCTTCTTGAGCTCCTAGGCGTGCAAAACGCAAATGTCGAGATAGGCGAGCGCCTTTACATCGGCAGGGAAGGGCGTGACAAGGTGGCAAGCGTGCTGGGCCGGCTTGAGTACAACGACGTTTCGCAGACGGCAAAGAACGAGCTTGCTGCCATCGTTGAAAAAATAGTGGTTGCCAATGAAAAACGCTTTATCGATTACATCAACATGTCGCAGCCGATAACCCCAAGGATACACGCGCTTGAGCTCATCCCCGGTATTGGCAAGACATACATGATGACAATAATCAAGGAAAGGGACAAGAAAAAATTCGAGAATTTCATGGACATCCAAACCAGGGTCGGCCTGAGGGACCCTGCCAAGCTCATCGCAAAAAGGATCATCGAAGAGATAATGGGGCAGGCCAGAATGAACCTCTTTGTAAGAAAGTAATTGCCAGACAAGCGCAGGATTCTCGGCCAGCACATGCTAGTTGATCGCAGGGTGCTTGCCAGAATTATTGAAGCCGCAAATATTAGCAAGAATGAGACACTATGTGAAGTAGGCACAGGCGAGGGAGTGCTTACTGCAGAGCTTTGCAGACGCGCACATCGCGTCATTTCCTTTGAAGTAGATAAGGGATTATTCAGGCAGGCACAGGAGCGGCTAAAGTTCGAGAACCTAGAGCTTGTAAATGCAGACCTGTTCAAGGGTGCGAACCTGCATTTTGATGCATTTGTGTCGAACCTTCCCTACTCACGGAGCAGGGATGCATTGGAATGGCTTGCCACCCAGAAGTTTGACAGGGCAATAGTCATGGTGCAGGAGGAATTTGCAGACAAGCTTGCAGCTGCGCCTGGCAGCAAGAACTATCGCGCGATTTCTGCGCTTTCTTCATATTGCTTCAAGATTGAAAAATTGTTAAAGGTTGGAAGGCAATCGTTTGAGCCACAGCCGCTTGTCGAATCGGCAGTCCTCAGGATAATGCCAATAAATACAGTTACAAAAGAAACAGCAAAGAGCCTCAATTTGCTCTTCTCAAAAAGAAACAAGAAAGCTTCCACGGTGGCAGCCAAAGCAGGTATAAAAGCTGACTTTGGCGGTAATAAGATAGACCAGTTGGCAGCAGACGATTTAATGGAGATAGCAGAATCGGTGCAAAATGTACGTTCCATCTGACGACACGTTTCTTCTGGCGGACTGTATCCTGCAGTACCGCGGAAAATGGGCACTTGAAATAGGCGTAGGCTCGGGCATGCTGCTCCAGGTACTTGAAAAGAACTTTCAAAATGTCGCCGGCTCTGACATCAGCATTCAGGCTTTGCAGCACTGCAAGAGCAGGTCAAGCGCCATGCTTGCCTGCTGCGACGCGGCGTCTGCGTTTGCTGGCAAGTTTGACCTGATAGTGAGCAACCCTCCCTACCTGCCAGACGACAAAGTCAAGGACCTGACAGTTCACGGCGGTACTGCAGGCATAGAAACTACAGTCCATTTTATCATGTCTGCGTTGCCTTTGCTTGCACGTGATGGCAAGATGCTCCTTGTAGTTTCTTCGCTTGCTGACGCGACAGAGCTTGACAAGCCGATTGCAAAAATGAAAATATACAAAAAAGTGGTAAAGGAAAAAAGGCTGTTCTACGAGACGCTCTCGGTCATCGAGCTGTCACTTTTTCAACAGCTTTGACGCCCTTGCAGCTATCTGGTCAGCCATCTGCGACAATGTGGCCTTACCGCCCAAGTCGTACGTCACGTACTTGTTTTCGTTGATGACGTCTTCGGTGGCCTTGAATATTGCGTCGCAGATCTGCTTCTCACCGAGGTATTCTACCATCCATGCGCCCGACAGGACAGTCGCGACAGGGTTGACCTTGTTCTGCCCAGCGTACTTTGGCGCGCTTCCGTGCGCCGGCTCAAACATCGCGTACCTGTCGCCATAGTTGCCCGAATAGACGTTGCCGATAGAGCCTACATGTCCTGACGCGCATTCTGAAATGATATCCATAAAGAGGTTTGTGCTGAGAAGCACACTCTTGTTGAACCTCTCCGGGTTCTTTACCAATTGCTGGGTCATGTTGTCGATATAGTATTCTTCGACCTGCACGCCCTTGCTCTGCTTTTGCGCCTTTTCAACCGCAGCCCAGAAAATGCCGTCGGTCTCCTTCAGTATGTTGCGCTTTGTGATGGCATACACCTTGTCAAAGCCCCTCTTTTTCGCGACTTCAAACCCTGCCGTGGCTACGCGCTCGCAGCCCTTCCTCGTGGTCTTGCGTATCGCCACCGCCGAGTCGTCGCTTGTCTTGAACTCGATTCCTGCGTACAGACCCTCGGTCGCCTCGCGAACGCACACAAAATCCAGCTGGCGTTCAGCGTTCTTGTACGTCTTGATCGGCCTGATGTTGGCGTAAAGCTCAAACTTTTGCCTGATGCTTACTGCGACGCTTCTTGGCGCATTTGGCACTGGCACCGTGGTGGTCGGTCCCTTGAAGCAAGCGTCAGACTCTTCAAGCAGCTTCCACACTTCGGGAGAAATGTAGGAATTGCCGCCTTGCTTCTCCCACCACTCTGATCCAGCGTCGCATGGTATTAACTCAACCTTGCTGTTGCAAGCTTTTAAAACCTTGGTCATCGCGTCAACGAGCTCCGGGCCAGTCCCGTCGCCCCTGATCACTGCTGCAGTCTTGTTGGCCAAATAAAGTCAATGAGGCAGGCGCTTTTTTCGCTATTTATTCTATTGCTTCGATGTGAACTCTATTCTTGCCAGCATGTCTTTTGTGAACGGCGGAAAGTCAGATAGCTTGGCTGGGTAGACGTAGCAGTCTGCGTCAGCCAACGTCCCGTCGCAGTTCGGATTAACTGATTTGTCTGAAGAAAAGTACGAATACTTGACGTCGTACTTGTCCAGCTGGAGCACTTGTTTTTGGGCAGTCCCTGTAGAATTGTCGACGACAGTCACGGTCCTGTTGTCATATGAATACACCTTCATGAAATCGTCCATCGTAAGCCTTACCGGCCTGATGTATTCGATGTGGATTTCATCTCCCACCTTGTCGGTCCTTATTGCGCGGGTGCACTCCTGGTTGTTCTTTGGCTGCTTGCCAACGTCGTCAGGAAGCAGCTTGGCATGTCCGTCAACAGACATTATTATTTTCGGGAATAGTTGGAAAGTCTCCGTGTTCGTGGCCTTTAGGCACACGTCAATCGGGCGGGGAGGCGGGAGGAAGTTGGGCACAACCACCAGGGCAATGAGCATGGCGCCGCCCATCGCAATCGGCGGAATCAGCATCTCTTTTTTGCCAAGCCTTCTCTTGGGCTTCTCCTCCTTTATCTTGCGCTTTGGCAATTGCCTTTGGTATGAGAAACCTAAGGCGTTAATATTGCTTTGTGTGCGCTCTTGTTAAATAGTGCAAGCACACATCTATGTCAGCTTTGCAAATAGTCCAGCTTTCAGACATACACATCGGCAGCCTTTTTGTCCAGAGCGCCTTTGACACAGTAGTCGACGAAGTAAACAAGCTCAAGCCCCACGTCATCGTTGTCACCGGGGACCTGACAGACGAGGGTCTGCTGTTCCAGTTTGAAAGGGCAAGAAACGAGCTCAAGAGGTTCAGCTGCCCAAACGTCATCGTACTTGCCGGCAACCACGACTACAGGCACACCGGATACCTGCTGTTCAAAAAGTTCTTTCCTACAAAACAGGTCTATGAATTTGACGACGCCTACATCGTCACGCTTGGCACCGCAAGGCCGGACAGGGACGAGGGCGAAGTCGGCTACAGGCAGAACCTGTGGATGGAAAAGACACTGACCAAGTTCCCGGATACAAAGTCCAAGATAGTCGCGATGCACCACCACCTTATCGGGATACCGGACACCGGCACCGACAAAATAATAATCCTTGACGCGGGCGACACTCTCCGGACATGCCTGCATTCCGGAGTCGATCTGGTGCTCTGCGGCCATAAGCACAGGCCATGGGTATGGAACCTCGGGCGGCTGGAAATAGCGTACGCCGGCACGGCGTCGTCTACAAGGTTCCGCGGATTCTTTGAAAACTGCTACAACATCATATCGGTGGAGAAGGGGAAAAAGCCGCGCGTCGACATCAAGATAGTGGGCAAGAAGCGCTTTCCGCTCGCAGAGCTTGTTGAGCGTTACAAGCCCTTCCTGGAACAGGCATGACGTGCGCGTTTCCAGTGGTTCCATGAATTTCCAAATCGTGAATTATCGGGGCACAGCCAAGGAAGATGCCGAAATTATTTTACTATTGACTCGTGTTTTTGTTGAAGTGGGCTATACGGACAAATCAGATGCACAGAGGATGTTCGCGCCTGCCGAGCTGCGAAAACGCGGGAAAATCATACTATCCAGATCGCCAGCCGGACCACTCCTTGGCATGGCCATCTGCGTTCCTCCTTCAAGCCAAGCCCGTCAGGTTGCAGCGGCCGATGAAGCTGAAATCCATCTGCTGGCAGTCTATCCCAAGGCACGGGGTCAGGGGATCGCATCCAGTCTGATTCTAGCTTGCGAGCAACAGGCGATCTCGCTTGGATATTCCAAAATGGTTCTTTTGACTCAGCAAACGATGAAAGAAGCTCATCATGTATATGAGCGACTTGGCTACAGGCAAAATGCTAGACTGGTCAAAGGGCACAGATAGGATCTATTTTGTTTATGAAAAATCCCTCGAATCTAAGAATTAATTAATGAGAGGTCCATATTGCTAGTTGGCAGCAGTGAAGATTCAGAGTTAATCCTGATGTTGTGAAGAGAAGGCATTTGACTGAGCTGCCCTATTATTAAAGAGATTATCAATTATGATAATCATTAATGCTTATCCTAATAAGCATCCAAAAACTATAAAGATAGCTAATGATAGCATTATATTCACTATCTGATGCTCATTATCGCATAAATTTTATATTATTTCGTATCTTATTTAGAACTGCAAGTTAATATATCAGTTATTGGACTAGGTAACTCATGGCGCAGATGCCAGCACTGATACCAAAGGAAGTCGAAATTCAAAGACTGAAAAAGATCTACATCATGGTCATCATGCTGGGTTCAATCGCAGCCTCAGTAGAAGTCGACAACTTTGTCGACGGCTCACTGCACCAGACAGCAATCAGAGACTCCGCATTCACGCCAGCTCACTGGTGGCTATACAGCCACTTCGTAGCTCTCCCACTGGGTTGGGGCTTTGTCGCAATGTACGATAGAAGGGTACCAATCCTCAGGGGTCCAGGCAACTCGATGAACACCGGTCTGAAGCTGACCATCATTGGCTACTTGGCCACGATGTTCACAATCGGTGTCAACGAGATGTGGCACTTCTGGTTCGTCGAAGAAATTTTCGCAGTTCCTAACCACTGGATGTTCAACATGGGTGTCGTCGTGGCATTCATGGGCGCTCTGGCATACGTAGTCAGAGTGTACGCTAGACTGGTGGAACTGGGTGCAGAAACACCTGCGAAGAACCCGTATGTGGCTGAGTTGTACAAGCTCGCACTCGAAGGCAAGCTGTATAGCAGATCCATCCCGTAAGGGGTTTCGACTCACGTCTGGAAAAACCAGACGCCCGCTTTTTCCTTTTTTTGTTTTTCTATTAGGCTACAGCCCGGATAATTCCTTTATCATTTCCAGATGCCGGGAAAAGGATCTGCGATAGGCACTTTCTGTTTTACAAGTTCGTATGCATCTTCAAATGACATTTTCGCGTGCTTCATCAGTATGGCTATGGCAATTGAGTTTGACCTGCTCCTTCATGCAGAGCAGCAAACAAGAAGTTTGCCATGCTTGTTCAGCAAATCCCCAACTTTCTCTGCCAGATTCTTATAGACATGGACGGGATTTGGCGCATCTTTCGCTTTCTCTCATGTCAAAAACCTTGAATCCATTTATCATGCCATTTTCATCTGGCTGCAAGACTGAATCATCCAAAAAACCTTCGGTGACCTCGCCTGTATCTTCATCTTTAATACTTCCTATCCTAAAGTCTAAGCCATGTGCCGCAAGCCATGTTGATCACATGCATTGGCTGCCAAGTAAGGATAACACTCTACTAATAGTTTTAGCGCATATTAGGCAAGAGTGGTTTTTGTCTTTATCTTTATCTACACACTTACCGTTAAGTTCTTGGCGTGCCTTTATCAGAACCTAATGAAAATCTATCAGTGCCAGAACTGCAACATGGTTTTCCGACGCGAGTCTGACAAGGAAGAACATAGCA
>JAJPHX010000072.1 GCA_021325075.1 Nitrososphaeraceae archaeon
GGCAAGCAAGGCGAGGCGCTTGCCTCTGCGTATAGGATTCTTGCCGCGATAGGCGAGGCCACCGGCGCAAAAAAGCTCGTCCCGATACAATGGGCGCATGTTTCCGGCGTCAACTACAACACCATAGGCGACGCTGGTGTGCAGTTCCTTGAAAAATTCAGCAGGGAAGCAATGATAGCTGTCAAGACCACGGTAAACCCGATGGGTTATGACAGGACAAAGCCCGAAGGCATCTCGGAGAAATTTCAGGAAAAGCAGTCAAGCATCGTCAAGTCGTATGAAAGGATGGGAGTCGCTCCGTCATTCACGTGCACCCCCTACGAGGTTTTTGACATACCGCAGAAAGGAACGGCAGTTAGCTTTGCAGAAAGTAATGCAGCAGTTTTTTCAAATTCGCTGCTCGGCCTGATGACAAACAAGGAGAGCGCGCTGAGCGCCCTTGCGAGTTCTGTCACGGGCAAGGCGCCGCTATCTGACCTGAGGCTCGAAGAGGCAAGAAACCCAAAAGTTGGAATTGAGGCAAATTTCAAGTTCGAGTCAGAGCTTGACTATGGGCTCTTGGGCTATTTCGCAGGCAAGACGGTAAAGGACAGCTCTGTCGCCCTTGACATTAGCAGGCCATCAACTATAGAGGCAAAGGCATTATCTGCGGCTATTGGCACCTCAGGCTCTTGCGGCATGTTCACGATCGGCAAGGGGCGGGAGAAAATTTCATTTGGCAAAGAAGATGTGCAGGCAGCCAGGGACGAGCTGAGCACGGCAGACGACGGCGACATCATTACGCTTGGCAGCCCGCAGCTTGGCATGAACGAGCTTGACTACCTTGCCAAACTTGTAGAGGGCAAAAAGTTCACAAAGCGCTGCATGATATTTTGCTCGAAGGCAATCCACAACCAGGCAGCAAAGATAGGCTTGACAGGCAGGATCGAGAGGTCGGGCGCGGAATTCATGTGCGATTCGTGCACCTGCCTGACGCCGTACGTCAGCAAGGACAAGTACGATTCTGTCGTGTCAAACAGTGTGAAAGGCGCGTACTACCTGAACAACTCCAACAAGGTCAAGGTCGCCCTCAAGGACATCAAGACGATAGCAAAGGAGTACACGAAATGATAATTTCAAATTGCAAGAAAATCGTCGGAGGATCGGGAGAAGGCCATGCTCTGGTCACGGCGCAGCCGATAAACTTCCTTGCAATGGTTGACGCCAAGACAGGCGTGATAACAGACAGCAGGCACGAGCTCTACAACAAGTCGCTCAAGGGAGCGGTGCTGGTCTTTCCCTACGCGGTTGGAAGCAGCGTCGGCGCATACGCGATATTTTCTCTCCGCGAGTACGGGACGGCACCTAGCGCGGTAGTCTGCTCAAAGGCAGACATTACCACCGCTTCTGGGTGCGCAATAGCAAGCATACCTGTAGTTGACCTACCACAGGACACCCCGCTTTCCGCAATAAAGCAGGGAGCAGTTGCAGCAGTGCAGGCTGACGAAGGCAAGATCATAGTAAAAGTTTAATTTCAAAAAATGCGCAGATCACGATCTCGGTGCATGGCATTACGATGGGCGAACCGACCACAAACGTGGAATGACGACCAAAGTCCATGCACCGATTTTACGACACTTCGACCAGCTTTTTCCGCGATGTCAGGCCTGAAATGATCCTGACCCTGTCTTCTGTGACATTAAAGTGGGCTGCCAGCTTTTTCACAAGCTCCCTGTTTGCCTTGCCGCGCTCTGGCAGCGACTTGATCGAGATCGATATCTCGTTCCCGCTGACTTCAACTCGCCCATCAGAGCTGAACCTGACTGAAACAGAGTAGCGCAAGCCATACATGATAATGCAGATTGCCTTGAAAACCTTTTATTAGCGAGAGGAAGATAGGATTATGTTGGCAAGCTTTTGTCCTGAATGCGGCGGAGAGCTGAAATTCGACCTCTCCAGCAAGAACTTTATCTGCAAAAGCTGCGGGCTCTTTGCTTCCAGAGAAAAAATCGACGAGCTGCGCGACAAGGCCGACAGGGACAACGATGACCCAAGGACAAGGCGGCGCGACGATTACCTTGACTGGTGGCAGTCTTCAAAGAAGGACAAGCAGCAAAAATAATTACGTTGCAGCCGCGCCCATCTTATCTGAAATATCTTTCTTGAGCGACACCGACTGTTCCTCCTTCACTGTCTTTAAGACGGCCATCAGCTCGGCGTCTTTGATCTGCGGTAATTTCCGAACCTTGTTGACAACTATATCCCTCATTTCTTCAAGGCTCCTCGCCCTTATCTTCAGAATAAGGTCGAACCTGCCGTGCATTTCGTGTATTTCCAGCACCTCGTCAAACTGCGACAGTATGGAGTTTACTTCGTCGGCAGAGCCCTCCTTGATGTTTATCCCCATGAAGGCAAGGTGGTCATAGCCCAGTAGCCGGCTGTCAGTGGCTATCGTGAACCTGCGGATGATGCCGGCAGCGACAAGCCTCCTGACCCGCATGTGCACCGTAGCGTCCGAGATTTCAAGCTCCTTGGCTATCTCTACGAAGGGCTTGGACGCGTCGCGGCCAAGGATGTCTATTATCTTTAGGTTTATCTCGTCAAGCAGGTCTGGAAACTGCAATCAAAAGATACAGTCTTTTCGAGCTAATAACGATTCATGCTCGAATGATTAATAACCCTTCTAGGGAGTAGCAGACCCGTGCTTTGCAGCAAGTGCGGAAAGGCGGAGAGCGTGTTCCATAGGGCATACTCTGGCGAGTACCTGTGCAAGAAGTGCTTTACACGCTCGATCGAAGAAAAGACTGCAAAGACGATTTCAAAATTTTCGATGATGCAGCACGGCGACAGAGTAGCCGTCGGAGTTTCAGGTGGCAAGGACAGCCTGTCGTTGTTGTATGTGCTGAAAAAGCTGTTTGACGATCATAACAATAACGAGCTTGTTGCAGTCACGATAGACGAGGGCATCAAGGGCTACCGCGACGAGTCGCTGCAGATAGTGAAGGACTTTTGCGCTCAGCTTGGAGTTGAGAGCAAGGTGCTCAGCTACAAGTCGCTCTTTGGGGTTGACATGGATGAAGCAATGGTGCTCAGGCCGTCCGAAAAGATGTCGTCATGCTCGATGTGCGGCACGTTCCGGAGACGAGCCACAGACATCGCCGCCGAAAACGTAGGCGCGGATGTCGTGGCGACGGCGCACAACATGGACGACCAGCTCCAGACATTCATGATAAACCTGCTAGCCGGCGATGTCGAGCGGATCGGCTGGATATACCCGGAGCCGGTGCAGTACGCGAGAGGCATGAAAAAGATCAAGCCATTTATTGAAATTTATGAGTATGAAATCGCGTTCTACGCGCTCCAGCGCGAAATCCCATTCCAGTCTGAAGAGTGCCCGTACATGAACGAAAGCATACGAACTGATCTGCGTGAGTTTTTCAACAGTATGGAAAAGGATCACCCCGGCATAAAGTACAATGCCTACAATTCCATGATGAAGGTGTCAAAGGTATTGCGCAATGCGCCGCAGAGCGAAGGAAAAAAGTGCTCGGTGTGCGGGCGCGACTCTACTGGCGACATATGCTCGGTGTGCAAGACCGTCAACGTGCTGACATCCAACAAGCAAATATAGCCATCATGCAAAAGGATGTGCGGAGGCAGGGAGGATCGGGGTGCCAGCCGTACCCCATACTGGAAATCGGCTTTATGCCAGGATCAGTAACCGCTGGGTAAATCCGCCGGCAGAAGGTTCCCGCTTGCCTTGCTGAAATGAAATTACGCCGTGTCGGATGGGCTTGAGCAGCGCGCTGCGCGAAGGCGCGGTTGCCGATTGCGAACCGTCGAAATGGGTGAGGTCCGGGAGGGAGCAACTCTAAGGTGGCAGGTCCGTGCTAGCACGTCTACGTGGTGGATCTTGCAGGGCTTGAGATGGGGCCTTTTGCCGGCGGTGGTACCGGTGGGCTGCCTCCATTCTATTATTGTCCCGCGTACGCTTTCTTCAAACCTTCTATGTCAATTTTCTTCATTCCAAGCATCGCTTCCATGACCCTTTGCGATTTTTTAGCATCAGGATCGCTCATCAGCCTGCCTAGGATGGTAGGGACGATCTGCCACGACATACCGTACTTGTCTTTAAGCCAGCCGCACTGTATTTTTTCTCCATCTTCAGACAGCTTTTCCCAGAACTTGTCTATTTCTTCCTGTGTCTCGCAATTCACGACAAACGATATAGCTTCAGTGAATTTGAACATGGGCCCGCCGTTTAACGCAATAAATTCCTGTCCATCGAGCTGGAATACCACGGCCATTATGCTACCTTTTGGTCTAGGTCCCACTTCGCCATAGTGAGTAATATTTACGATCTTTGAATTCTTGAAAATAGAGGTGTAAAAATTCGCTGCTTCTTCGGCTTGGCTGTCGAACCACAAGAAGGGGGTTATTTTTTGCATGATGTTCTATGAATTGAATTGTTTACATTTATAGCTATTCAGGCGAATACAGCATGATTTAAATTGAATTTGGCAGGTCTTTTCTTTCATATTGCCAATCGACCCCAACTTTCAGGCAAGCAGGACAACAAAGGTGTACGAGAACCTGAAGGTATGGAAAAACGATACAAGCAGCCTCGGGATCTATGGCACCGACGTGGCAGTCGACTTTGACCTGTGCGTGGGCGACGGGGCGTGCATCGAAGTGTGCCCTGTGAACGTGTTTGACTGGCAGAGCGCAGGGGCTGACAGGAAGGCCATCCCGGTCCGCGAGCGCGACTGCATCTACTGCTTTGGGTGCGAAGCAGTCTGCCCGAAATTTGCGATAAGGGTGACAAAGCCATGACAATGATAATCGACGAAAAGAGGATGTTTGAAGTGATCGAGCAGCGCAAGCCAAGGTCGGTTGCGCTCAACGGGCCGGAGGGCCTCATCCCAAAGTTGCAGGACGCGGCAGATCACATCACTGAAAAGTTTGGAATCGAAGCGTACGTCATCGGCGACACGTGCTGGGGCTCGTGCGACCTCAACACGCATGCCGCAGACATGCTTGGAGCAGACATATTGTTCAACATAGGCCACACGGTGGCTATGGAGACCTTTGGCGACAAGGTGGTGATGATCGGCGCGCTAGATGACATCAGCTTTGACGCGGTGGCAAAAAAATGCGCGCAAGGTCTGGCCGGAAAATACAAGACGATATCACTATTGACAGACAGCCAGCACCTGCACCAGATAGCAAGCGCGAAAAAAATATTTGAAGATCACGGCTACAACGTCATAATCGGCAGAGGCAAGGGGCAGCTGCGCGACGCCCAAGTGTTTGGATGCGAATTCTATCCTGCCTATAATATCCAGAAACATGTTGACGCGTACATTTTCCTCGGGCAGAGCATGTTCCACTCTGCAAGCGTGGCGATGTCCACGGACAAGCCTACGTTCATGCTTGATCCATATTTTGAGGAATACAGTCAAGTGAACGAGTTCGCGCAGGGGCTGCAAAAGAGGGCGATACTGTCCATATACAAGGCACTTGACGCGGAAAAGATCGGAATTGTTATCGGCTTGAAAGAAGGTCAGTTTGCCCACGTGCGCGCGCTGGAACTCAAGAAAGAGTTTGAAAGGCTGGGCAAGAAGGCTCAAATGATCGCGCTGACAGAGATAACAGATGACAGGATGCAGGTATTCAAGGGCATTGACGCGTTCGTGCAGGTCGCCTGCCCGCGAATAGCCACCGACAACCACTTCAAAAAGCCAATGCTTTCCGTGCCGCAGGCACACGCACTAATCAAACTCTTGAAGAAGGAGCCGATCGACGACTTTCTAAAGATTCAGCACTGGCTATAGCTGCCGGGCTTTTGCCAATTGGAGTGACTGGTAAGAATTAAATAGAACATGCAATAGATTTTGTTTTCTACGCTTTATCAGAATTTTACGCAATTGTCGATATTATTTATTATAAAATATGTAAAAAAACACTCTATTAATGATAGGATATGACAATAATAAATACTGCTATTCAACATTTTAAATGTAACTTTTTCAATATTGGGCTGTTTATAATTATATAAATTTTGATATAATCCCTGTTTTATTAACAAAATATTTGTATAAATCTTAAATAGATATTATGTGTACTAATCGCTGGTAACGCAACTGACGTAGGCCGGCGTGGCCCTTGTTGGTACTTTACCGGGTGAAATAAGAAAAATGACTTGTAAAGGTATATGCATCCGTCACAAGGCTCAAAAGCCAGTTGGCTCTGGTAGGTATGCCAGCGGACAAAAGAGATGCCAGATTTGTGAGATATTCATAA
>JAJPHX010000006.1 GCA_021325075.1 Nitrososphaeraceae archaeon
CATTCAAACACCCGCCCGCCGCTCTGTGATGCAAATTTATCTATAAAGCCATGAATCGCCGACTCTGCCTGCGCAAAGTCTGAGTCTGCCTTGTACACTGCAGATGATTCCCTGAACGCAACAGGCGTAGTTATCGTTGTAGGCTTGGCCACCTTCATGCCCGAGTCTTCAAACACTTTTTCAATCTTCTGTATTCGACTTTCGATGGCCGGTGTGGTCTGGTTGCCTGTCGCGGGCGGAGGCTGCTGGCCAGTTGAAGAGACTCCTGCCAGCTTTTGCAAATAGTTTTCAAACGCCTGCGCTGGCGTGTCGCCAATTCCCACTGAAGGCGTGCCTGCGCTGGAAGTGGCACCAACAGCAGCCACATTGGCCGCCTGCACTCCGCCTGTGTTCACAAAAAGAGTACTAAAATAGACTTCGTAATCTCCAATCTTGTACAGCAAGGCGTCACCGGTGCGCGGGCTGTTGCTCTTGACAAGGTCACGGGCGTGTTGGTAGTCTTTGTTGGAGGTTATCGCACTTGCCGCATCGTCCGGGCCAAGTAACTTTGGCGAATCTGCAGCCAGGGAGTAAAACGTCATCCTGCCAAGGTTTTCAGGTTCGTTCTGTACTACCATGTAGCCCACGAGGTTCTTTGAAGTCGAGTCCTTTATCTGGAGAGGCTGGACTGCCACGAACTCTGGCTTTTCAAACCCCTGCGGCTTGGCAAAGATATAGTATGGAGGGCTGGGGTCTTTCTTCGGGTCTTCCGGAGCCGCATACACCGTCTTTGCGTCAATGAACTCTTTTGGATCAGTCACGTGGTACGTGCTGAACTTGGATATCCTCCACATTGCCATCTCCTGGGGATACTTTAGCTGACCATTGAGCCATTGCGGAATTTCACGAGTGGCCCCGGCATCCTTGTACTGATCGTAGAACATGTTTGAAAAGTAGTCGTCTCCCGTCACTATCACCTGCACGCTGCCGTTGTAGGCGTCGATGAGCGCGTAGCCTGTCAACTTCAGCATAAAGCTGGGAGAGGCGTTTGAGCTCCACGGGACGTTTGAAGTATCAAGCGGCGAGATCAATGGCATGAGCCAGTACGTGTTCACGCCGTCAGTCACCGGGTAGACGTCGACGTTCTGAAAATTCGGGTTGGTAGGCGTGCCATTAAAGCTGAACTGGTACACAAAATACGGGTAGAGGAGGTCCATTCTGGCATTCACGTCTTTGTACCTCATGACATGTATAGTGGAGGCCGTGTCAGACAGCATAAAGGTCGGGTCAAACATCCAGCTCAGTGGAGGGGACAGATCGGTGCCTCCAGTCCCATTGTAAAAAAAGTGGTCAACTTCGTTGCTATCAGTCCTGCCTACAGTGAACGCGGACCAGTACTTGTTGAACACTCCTCCGTCTTTCTCGCTCTCGCCATAGTAGATCTTGTTCTGTGGAAAGAGTTTGTTGCCGTCTACAACGCTCCCATTGTCTGCCTGCACCAGCTCGATGCCGGCATTTGAATGGGTATAAACTAGATGCTGCGCTGACCACGGATTGCTCTGTGCGTCCGGGATCTTGGGCGCGGTGCTGCCAGCCCAGTACGCCGTGCCGCCAGACCTTATGAGATCTGTGTCAACATAATCGATGTCGTTTCGCTGGGCAAGCACTGAAGTGGGTTTGTCCTTGGCCGCCTGTTGGTCAAACAGCCTGACATTTTCCAGCACATCCCTGTTGTCGTCCACTATTTTTTTGATGTCTGAAGGCGCCGGCGAAGGCTGCCTGACGTCATAGTTCACAACCTGCACCTGGTCAAGGTCGTGCATGTAGCGGTTGACCGCTATCTCTTGGGCAACGTAGGGCCCATACCACTCTGCCTTTTTGGTTGCGGCAATACTGCTGTTTACTGTCATTGCAGCGCCTACTATGATAATGACTGCCCCGACGGTCAGCAAACGGAAATACACATGTCTCCTTGTGGGATAGATCATCACCTTCGCCCTTATTCTGTCAAAAAAGCCGTAGCCGATGAGGGCCGCTCCAAGTGCCAGAGTCCCAACAATGGCGTACCGGGTGTTAAAGTCGACTGCGTGACTGAAGAACATCGTAAACCCGACCCAGAATATCGTCGCGCCGAGAATGATTTCAATCGTGGATATGTACGACAGGAACTTGGGCTTGCTCTCCCTTGCGTCCATCATGTACTGCGAAACGACGTGGACGGTGCCAGACACATCGGCGTAGAGCAGGACGCGGAGCCCGACTGCCGCAAGGAGCGCCGGGATTATCAGGGTCAGTGCTGGAAACATTTGCACGATATTATCCTGCGCGTACGAGTCGTCAGCCGACACGTCTGCAAACGGGACTGCAAATATCGAGCCCACCAAGCCAAGGCCGATGTCGTGGCCTTGCACGAGGGCATAGTCAGCGGCCATCCCAAACATGATGTTGGCAAAGAGTGGAGCAAAGAGCACAACCTTTGTGAGCTGCCATAGCGCAAAACTCCGCCTGCTCATCTTAAATTCCGAATAGCGCACCGCCTTGTGCTGGGACTCATACTCGCCTCTCTTTAGGAAGTTGATTATCATCCTGATGCCGTACCAAGTTACCGAGTGCCGGGAGGCAAAATTTACGCGCACAAGGGAGATGGCTGCAAGTATTAGACCGGAAAGGGCTGAGTAGTAGAGGGGCTTGGTGAACACACTGCCAAACTCGGCAAGGTTCATGAAGAGGCTCACCGACTGGTTGCTCACGATTGCAAATATGATGACAGCAAGGGCTGCAATGACTGCTATTCGCGCCATCCTGCCAATGTTTGCGCGAGGTGCCTTGTCTTCACTGTACGTGTCCCACAAGCGAGGTGACTATGGCGCAAGACCCTTTAATGTGTTTATTATGAGCGCACGATAGGTCAGTACAGCGTCACACTATCCGGATTCTTTATAACGACTATGATGCCTTGATTAATATGATGAAATGTGCTTGCTGCGGCGGCGACATGCAACCTGAAAATGACATAGGCAATTCGATCGTGTATAGATGTACAGGCTGCGGAATATCTGATACTAAACTCAAGTCAGAGAAAAGCACAAACTGAGCCCTGTTAGCCAGAATCGGATTTCTCATAATTTTCCAAAAACTCTTTAAACTTGTCTTTAGCTTGTATTTCCTCAAGATCTCTTATGCATCTGATGGATAGTTAAATCACAGTGCGTAGAATTTTCGATCTACAGCGACTCTGCCAAGCCCTTGCAAATGAGATAGACTGCTGCAAAAGCCGGCAGCTCTGCAGATTCCTTTGATATGTTGAACGACTCGCCCTTTAACTTTAGCTTGACGTGTGTTTTGACCC
>JAJPHX010000025.1 GCA_021325075.1 Nitrososphaeraceae archaeon
AGAGGGCTTTACTGCCCGGAGCCCGTGTTCCGCACAAAGATGGAGATTGAAAGGCTCAAGATAGGCGACACCCTGAAGGTAGTTGCCGACGACCCGGAATCCGAAGAGGACATTTCAAGGTGGGTCAACCGCAACGGTCACCAGCTTGTGTCCATGAACAAGTCCGAAAAGGATCTTGAATTTCTGATAAAGAAGGCGAAATAATTTGACAGCAGTTGCAAGCCCCGACGTCGTGCAGCGTATAGGCAATACTCCTATAGTCGAGCTAAAATCATTTTCAACCAAGAATGTAAAGATGTACGCCAAGCTGGAATGGCACAACCCGTTTGGCTCTGTCAAAGACAGGGCTGCATACTGGATGGTAAAGGACGCGGAAAAGAAAGGCATCCTGAAAAAGGACAAGAGCATCATCATCGAGCCGACGTCCGGCAACACTGGAATCGCGCTGACAGGAATTGCCACCGCGCTTGGCTACAAGGTGGAGATCGTGATCCCGGAAAAGGTGAGCGACGAAACCAAGGACATCCTCCGGCACCTTGGGGCAACCCTCCATGAAACTTCTGACGACCTGTGCCCGAGGGTAGGCGCAGGTACCGACCAGAGTATCGCCCTTGCCAAGGCTATTTCAAAGCCGCGACCTGACATTTACTACATGCCAAACCAGTACCAGAACGATTCCAACTTTCTTGCCCACTATGAAAGCACCGGCCCGGAAATCTGGAAGCAGACAAACGGCACGGTGACCCACTTTCTCACGGGCTGCGGCACCGGAGGTACGATAACCGGCACCGCGACATTCCTGAAGGAAAGGAGCAAGAGCGTGCGAATCATCGCAGTACAGGCACAAAAGAACCACCTGCTGCAGGGACTACGCAACTTTGAAGAGTCCTCGATGCCTGACCTGTTCAAGCGCCGCGAGGCAGTTGTCGACGAATGGATGACTGCAACCAACAAGGACTCGTTTGACACGGTAAGGCAGCTGGTGGAAAAGGAGGACATGCTCGTAGGCCCGTCTTCCGGCTCTGTCATGACTTCGATGATAAAGGCAGCGGAGAACCTTGATCGCGGCGTCATTGTCGGCATTTTCGCTGACGATGGCAGGAAATTCAAGAGCCTGTACACAAAGGAAAACATATTGAGCGAGCAGGAATACGACAGGGCGTTAAAGAACGCCAAGCACCTGTCACAGCTTGCGTACAGCCTGTAATTCCTCAACCTCAAATTACTTTAATACTAAATCCTGCCGCGCCTATAATTGGCATGACTACAGCTGACAGAAAAATGCATCGTTTTTCTAATCATGCATTTTTCCGAGCATGAAAAAAGTGGGTATGCAAAATTTGTGTTTGGCGTTCCGCGTACTATGGGGCCGGATCTATGCTAGTTCTGCTTTCGGAGCTTCTTTTCAGAGAGCCACCTTTCAACGTCGATTGCCGCCATGCATCCAAAGCCGGCAGCAGTCACAGCCTGCCTGTAGCGGTGGTCGTGTACGTCGCCGGCTGCAAACACGCCTTCAACGCTTGTCCTTGTGTGGTCCTTTAGCACGATGTAGCCCTTGTCGTCCAGATCAAGATGTCCCTGAAAAATGGAAGTGTTTGGCTCGTGCCCGATGGCAACGAACAGGCCGCCGGCCTTGATGGTCTTTTCCTTGCCAGTCTTCAGATCCTTGACCTGCACGGTATGGACCTTCTTGTCGCCCTTGATGTCAGACACGACGTTGTTCCATACAAACTCTATCTTGGGGTTCTCAAGCGCCTTGTCCTGCAGTATCTTGCTTGCGCGCAGAGTTTCGCGCCTGTGTACTATCTTGACAGACTTGCCAAACTTTGTCAGGAACGTTGCCTCTTCAAGCGCGGTATCGCCCCCGCCCACCACCACGATGTCTTCTCCCTTGAAGAACGGGCCATCGCAGGTCGCGCAATACGACACTCCGCGGCCGCCAAACTGCTGCTCTGCGTCTATGCCCAGCTTGCGGGGCGACGCGCCTGTGCACACTATTACCGCTTCCGCGGTGTATTTCTCGCCATGAGTTGTAATCGAAAACGGTCTCTTCTTGAAGTCGACCTTAGTCACTTCATCGTCGACAACTATTGCGCCAAACCTCTCTGCCTGCTGGCGCATGTTCATCATTAGCTCGGGTCCGAATATGCCGTTTGGGAAGCCCGGATAGTTTTCAACTTCGCTAGTGGTCATGAGCTGGCCGCCCGGCAGGGTCCCAGAGACTATCAGGGTTGCAAGCTTTGCCCTAGAGGTATAGACTCCTGCCGTGTACCCTGCCGGCCCGGAGCCAATTATCAATACATCATAATGCTTCTGCATGCCGGATTCGTTGTCGGACAAACAAAATGACAATTCCACGACCTCTTAATAATCCGTTCGGAACTGCCCCGCGTGCGGAAAAAATCACCAACTAATTGCAACAAAGGCTCGCGCTAAACTCAGAAAATGAGCCAGCAGGATGCAATGTGCGAAAACTTTAGTGCCTGCCCAGTTTCTTGTTAAATTTATTCGCCATGTCCTGGTGCCTGTCACAGAACTCGTGCTTTTCCAAGGTGTGTATCAGGTCTTCCTGCCAGTGGGCGTTGAATAGCCGGCAGTCTTTGTTTTCGCAAAATGGCTCGCCGTCAGTGAGGAAGAAGAACATTGCCTGCAACGCATAACTTGCAGCGGCAGCCGTTATCCTGCTGTCGCCATAGTCGATGAACCTGCCGGCGAACTTTTTCTTCAGACTGCCAATGTCTGCAAATCCTCCATATTGTTCAAGGTAGAATTCCCTCGGCTTTGCCGGAGCCTCCACTATGCCGGTAGTAGAAATAATTGATGGAGTACCGCAGATCACTGTGCGGCCGTGGTAGCGCCAGTCGTCTTCGCTGAATGTGCAGGCCAAAAGACTGGTAAACACAAGATGCAGGTGATTGTAATGTCTCTCGTCATTAGGGATCGAATTTGCAAATAGCCTTTGAAGTACAAAGCCATCATACAGTGGCATCATGCTGTCGTCAACATGCCTCGGCTGTTTTTCAAATGGCTGCTTGATGTCTGATATTCTTGCTCGCTCGATCTCGTTGTGTTTGGGAAAAGATCTGATGTCTACCTTGCATGCTGGAAATATTCTCGCTATCTCGCCAGCTATCATTCTGGCATCGAGCTGGGAATCACCAGGATAGACGTGGATTAAGCGGAAATCCAACCAGAACAAAAAGGAAAAGAGAAGATAAAAGGTTACTTGACCTTCAGTTTCGGCGGGTTTGGCATTTCTTTGAGCTTGCCAAGCGCCACCTCTGCTGCCTTCTTGCCTGACAGGAGCATCGCGCCAAAGGTCGGGCCCATCCTTGGGAGGCCGTGTGTTTCTGTGACTGACATGCCTGCGGCAATGAGGCCGGGGAAGACTTCGCCGGTAAAGTTTACTACCGCGTCTTCGCTTCCTTCAACCCACATCGGATCCATTCCCTTCCATTTTACGTACCCGCGATCCATCAATCGCCTGACTGCCACAGAGTCGTGGCCTGAAGCGTCGATCACGAGCTTGCTTTCAAGTGCTACCGGGTCTACGCACGTGATGTTCCTTGGAAGTGCAGACACGGGCATCCAGTTTACAACGACTCCGCCGACACGCTTGTTCTTTAGCACAAGGTCGTCGAATTTTGTGAGCTGCAGGAAACGCACGCCCGCATCGCAGGCGGCGCCGATGAGTTTGGAGCATGCATGCGGACCCCATGTGGCGTACAGCCCGTCGCTTATCTTTCTGTACGGCACGCCCAACTCGTCCCACACCTTCTGGGCAGGAGCCCTGACAGTCACCGGGTTCATCATGTATCCTCCTACCCAGTACCCGCCGCCGATGTAGTTGTTCTGTTCTACAATGAGCGTCCTAACGCCGGACTTTGCCAACTCACGGCCTGCAGTCAGGCCAGCCGGGCCAGCACCAATGATTATCACGTCAGAATCGGTATATTCCCTCATGGTTTCATTGAACATTTCAGCAATCGTCCTTGTGATCTCTTTCTCGCTCACGTCGGCGAATATCTTTGCCATATGAGGTATCCCCTATGATGGGTATTAATAGATTATCCGCTCAGGCAAACATCTCTATGAAATTAGAGTAGGCTTCGCGGATCTTGTAGCGCTTCGGCGGGCTCTTGAAGCCGTAGGCGCTTATGACTTCTGCGGCCTTGCCGCCTCTGGCCTTGCCTGTCGCCCTGACAACATCCAAGAGCACGTTGCCGGCGTTTGCGCCGTCACTTGTCCTGAGAGTCAGGTCCATAACTATGTTGCTTCCAAGGAAGCCTTCGCTTGACATCCAGTAATAGCTGTTGCGCGAGTCGCCAAGAAAATCCGTGTATTCCGTAGTCCCAGCAACTGACTCGAATTTGTAGGGCGCCTCCATGCCGATCGAGCCTGTCTTCATCGAGCGCTTCATCATCCTGATGCGCTCGTCCATCGTATTTTTTGTTTCGGCGCTTCCGCCGACGTCGAGCTGGTAGCTCTTCTTTACATGCACGCCGCGTTCTACCATAAAGTCAATCATGCCCTTGTGGAATGCCGTCCCGCCAAATTGGCTCAGCAGGTCGTCGCCTGCAAGCACGAGCTTGTTTTGTGCGAACTTGCGCGCAACGGCCGGGTTGCTTGCTATTTTGGCTGGCGTGGCGTTGACAAAGGCGACGCGCGCTGCGAGCGCTGCTTTTGCATATTCAAGTGAAGTCTTGTCCATACCAGAAGAAATGAGGTTCAATGCAACCTGCGCGCCCGACTTGCGCAGCTCTTTTGCAAACTCGCTGGCAGAGATTGTAGCCGGCTTGTCTGTTTTGTCGGTGTTGTCAGAGAGAATGCCGGAACTGATGTCCACTTTGGATCGTTTTATTTCGTTCTTGCGCGTGATCTCGCTGGCCACTTCAGAGAGGTTCCTGCCAACTTTTGCAGGATCGATGTCAAATGCCGCGACTATCTTGACATTTGCAGGCTTTAGCCCCGCAACTTTCTGGTGCCACAGGCCAACGGTGCTCTTGCCGCTACTGTAGTAATCAACTCCTTGGACAAAAGTGGCGCCGACATTGCCAACACCGATGACGGCAACCCTGATTTCAGCCATACTATTTCTATGCAAGAAAATGTGTAGATATAAACTTAGGGCAGTAGAGTAAATGGTGGAATCATTGAATTTATAACAAGCGGTTCAGTTCTTGAAAGACTGGCGGAGTGAGAAGGCCATAAAAATTTACTCACAAAGATTTAATCGCTTGCAGCGATTGCTAAACATTGGGCAAACAGACTTTTCTGAAATCTGGGGTTGAGAAATAATGTGAAGTTCAGTTCAGATAATCAAAGGCTGTTGCCTTAACGGTACTTTAACTCTGTTTAAATCAGCCTACTAGAAACTACCATTATATCTGTTAATGAGGAGCTTATTGTCTGTCCTCTAAAGGGATTGTTAGGTCACTGTTAGTACTTGTGTTGATGATGGCTTTGGATTATAGAGAGAATCGCCTGCAAATTTGGCAGTGATGCTATATTTTCCGGCGGTACCTGGTGCGGCAAGTCCCGTTACTGAATATGTTCCTGTCGTGTCTGTGCTAATTGGCGATATCACTATGGGTGAGGAAGCAGTAAAGGTTACTGTTTCTGATGCGAGGGCAGTATTTGTTACCATATCTTTCAGGACTCCGGTCACAGAATACATTCCGCCGTGAACTACTTTGGTGGGAGTAATCTTCAACGTTATACTTGTGTTATGTTTCGTAGTACTATATTTGACCACGGACGAATCAATCAAGTCGTATACAGGATCACCTGCAAAATGAGCCTGTACGTTCCATCCACCTCCAGCAATATCTGGTGAAGCTCCAGTAACTGTGAACGTGCCATCAGGTTTTGTAGTTACTGGGGATAGATTGAAAGCTCCAGACCCATCAAAAGTTATTGTTTTTGAGCCCAAGCCAAGTCCAGTCTGAGTATTCTTTAAAATACCAGTGACCTTCACTTTTTGTCCCCACGGAACAGATTGAATTGGAGATAACTCTAATGATGTTGGCGTACGCGTATTTGTGAAGCCAATCGACTTTGACGCAACCTGGCCATTGTAGAATGCCTTTATCGTATATGAGCCGCTTATTCCCAGGGGCCCACCAATAACAAGGTCGTAAGTATACGCTCCTTCTGGATTTACAATAGCAAAATCTTGTTTGTAGAGAACATTATTTGGATTCAATACTCTTATCAATACGGATTGTCCCGTAATCACGGGGGAAGCTCGTCCACCGATGTGAACAGCCTCCCCAGATGTGTATGATAATTTGTCTGTAGAGACAGTAACAAACGACTGTTCTATGCTAGTAATGTATGTAGCCCAGACTGAGTTGCAAAAAACGAAACAGTTCTGACTCTGATATTGACCCGCGAGCCAGACAACTGAAGGGCTGGATGGGTCTACTGAAGCGCCAAAGTAGTCCCCATACCTATGGTCGTGATTTGAATCAATACCGGATACTATAGTTAAGGGAGTTTTAATTGAATTTGGTGAGTCAATTATAGCCTGTCCAGTGACTGCAAGGCTTGGATAGGAAGTTACGGACGAATAACCAAAAATTACATTTAGATTGCCTACTCCGTTTCTCGTGCCTAAACCATTAGCTCCATCAATATGTAGCGCGGGATAGAAGTAGTAAGATTTAGGAGCACCGAAATCGAAATCTTGCAGAATCGCGGGAGTCTGAGTGTCTACTTCAATGAGGCGAATGCAAGAGCGAGTTATTGAGTCACCTGTTGGAATGCATGAGTCATTTAGTCCTACCCATGCGTAATTTTGGTACATTGCAGCGTCTTCAACTCGGGCATCATTCGTTTCGAGTAGGTCTCCAGTATCTTTCTGAACTGCAGGAGGTGGGATGAATGTTGTTGTTATTGGAAGTAATACTTCAGTAACAACCGCGTTTGGCACTGCGCCAGAAATGGTGAATAATTCCAGATTACTTGTAGAATACCATCCGGCACTAACCATGTGCAATGTAGTATCTGAAGTATAAGACTGCACAGGATGAATCGAAACTTCTGCTGGCTGAGGCTTGACAAACTGATAATCTACAAAAGGAAATCCAAGAGCCATCTGGATCTTATCTATAATGAAATATTGTGCCCCAAGGAAAGAACCAGTACAATGATTACCATAGACATTTGCGCTTACCACAAACTTATCAAAACTCATCCCAATTACTGGTTGGTCGGGACAATTCCCACCATGTGAGATGTTATCAAATGATATGTAATATACATTCCAGCTTCCAGTTGGATCATCGCCCGATGAGACGGCTACTAGCACGCTATCTGTTGTTATGTCCAGAATTGAAGCAAACCAGTGTCCATTTTGGGCGTCATAAGTTACTCGTGGGTCACTAAGGCGATCTGATCCTGTTTCAAAAAAGGAGGAAAGAGAGAAGCTTGATATCGACGATCCGGATTTAGTATAAATCTCACCATCAAGATTAACCATTTCCAATATGTTGTTTGGACCTGCTGCAACTTGGACATCCGGCGGAGTCCACCCATTTTTGCGAAGTCCGTCAAATCCTGTGTTTATAGTTTGAATCTGGGCTTTTTGCTTGTCGGAAATTTTGTCCATTATTCTTGCCGATATGCCAGTATTAGCAGAGTCAGGTCCATTCTTTTTTGCATTATCATAGGCGGCCTTGTCTACAGGTAGAAATGGTCTAGGTGTCGGTTCTTCAGAGATTTGCTTAGCATCTTTCGGCTTTGGCAGGTTGGCTATGTTGGTGGTATGAATAAGAGGCAACTTATCCTTGATTGTAGCGATAGTGTCCACTTTACTCGCAGCGTACGTAGGTCGTAAAATGGCAATCGAGGAAAAAGTACCTAGAATAATTATAAAGAGTAATGAACCAGAAGTAAAAACTGCAGTTTTCATACATCTTTTCCTAAAAGTCCAGTATTTAAACTTGAATATATGTAATTTAGCTATAACGCTTCTGTGAGCATATGCAATCGACAGATGCTAATTCTCACAATCTTTCTATCCATATTGCCATTGTAAGTAATGAATCAATCATTCTTTTGCTAGATTGCCACGTGAATCTTTTTCTGTCCTTATTCGCCTACAAATCTTTATTTTGTTTTGTCAGAAATTGAAAAGATAAACTTTCTATCATGACATAATACCTTGGGAGGGGGAAGCAGTATGAATTATGTTTGAACTACTTCCCTTGTGTTACACTTTGGACTATGCGGCTGCCGCTTGCCTGTGCTCTTTCCCGCGAATTGTTTCAATTGTGCGTCCTACGACTTGTTTTCTGTAGGCGATCAGAAATCCTGCTGTTAGTGCGTATCCTATGCCATATGCCAGATATCCTCCCCATATTTCGAAGGCCATCTGTTCTTTTCACCTCGCTATTATATCCACTCCACACTATATAAGTATAATTTCTGCATTTATTTTCAGAATTTGTTATAAAGCTTATTTTTCTTGGCTGGTCTAATCATATAATCATAAATACTGGAAATGTATTATATAATTCTGAAGACCAACATGTCTGAACCAGTAATAATGCACTGGGAAAGAGTCATGCACAAAAACGTAAGGTCCAAGGACAGAGCAGATGTTGGAAACATCATTTCCGAAGCAGGAGACTACTTCACCATCATGCAAGGTGCAAGCCGCGAATACAATGTTCCAAAATCCTGTGTCGAAGGATTTGACGGCAGCGAAGTCTACCTGAACATATCCTATTCCGAGCTGATGAACTACAAAATCCATTAGAGGAAACCAATCTACGCATACTCGGAACCTTATGAATAGAATTGGTCATGCTTGATGACATGGCCAATTCCACCAACTTGTTTTAACTATCATAAACTATTATAATGATGAAGTTGCTGCCCGCTTGGAACATGAAGATCAAAAAGAAATACATCATCAATCGAATTACCATGTTCAA
>JAJPHX010000195.1 GCA_021325075.1 Nitrososphaeraceae archaeon
GACCGATAAAGGAGGCGGCTCCAAGCCCTCCACCAAGGTAGGTCTTGAATCCCCTTATTATTTCGCCATTTTCGCCTTTCTTGACAGCTGGCACGAGGCCAATGTCCGCAACGCGCACCAGTCCATGCTTGTCACAGCAGGCAAAGTTGATCTTGAACTTGCGCGGGAGGTTCTGGCACATCGGGTTGCGTAAGAAAAATCTTGCAATAGCCATCGAGTATGGGGTGGCATCAAAAGCCTCGTCCGTGCACACGCCGGCAAAGTGGCTGCACATCACGTTTCTGACGGTGTTGCCGCATGCCTCCCTTGTTGTCAGGCCGGCCTCGACAAGCCCCCTCATGACTTCGCTTACGTCTTCCAGCTGCACCCAGTGGAGCTGGATGTTCTGCCGGGTTGAAACGTGGGCAGAGCCGATAGAGAACGCCTCTGAGAGGCCCGCTATCTTTTCGATCTGGTCGGGCGTCATCTCGCCGCCGGGGACCTTGATCCTTACCATGCTGTAGTCCATGTGCAGGCGAGAGCCATAGGCCCCGTGCTGCAGGCGGAAGCGCCTGAAATCATCCTCTGAAATTTTACCCTGTCTGAAAAGCTTGACCTTCTTTGCAAAGATCTCTGTCTCCTCTTCCCGGCCCCATCTCGGGTTGGGCTTTGGGACAGACACCCCCTTCTGTTTAGGGTTAACCGTAGCGACCCCGGATTTCTTCATTACTCGTCTAAAAAGTGTATTTTAAATCATATATTTTTTGTGGAAAAGGGAGATATTGGCAGCAATTCTTGAGGGTGGCGGCAATATACAGCCTCTAATGCACAGAAGCTTTTAATGCATCCGGCAAGCCTAAGCTGGCGATGGCGTCCAAAAGAAGCAAGTCGAAAGTTAAGGCAAAAGTTACCAAAGTTCAACCTATTCCAAAAGGCTACCATACCGTGATCCCTACCCTTACCGTGCGCAATACAGCGCAGGCACTAGAGTTTTACAAGCAGGCGTTTGGCGCAAAGGAAAAGGCGCGCATGCCTGGCCCGGACGGCAACATAATGCACGCCGAGATCATGATCGGCGACTCGCACATAATGCTTGGAGAAGAGAATCCCCAGATGAACCAGCTCTCGCCACAGTCTCTTAACGGGACCCCGGGCGGCCTGTACATCTATGTCAAGAATGTTGACAAGGTCTTTGACCAGGCGGTCAAGGCCGGTGCTACAGCAGACGTGCCAGTGACGGACATGTTCTGGGGAGACCGCTTTGGGCATGTAAAGGACCCGTTTGGGCACAGCTGGGGCATTGCTACGCGCAAGCGCAACCTGTCTCCAAAAGAGATGAAAAAGGCCGCAGACGAATGGTTCGCGCAGCAGGCAAAGCAACAATAGCACAAGCTTAAAATCACCTATCGGCCGGGCTTTTCATTGGAAGATAAATGGGCAAGAGAACACTCGTCCGCAGAAGGGGCCGCGGAGGCAAGCAGTTCCGCGCAATCATTGTAGGCAAGATTGCGCCAGCAAAGTACCCCAATTTCAAGCTAGAAGAGCATCACACTGGCAAGGTAGTTGACATTGTTCACGAGCGGGGACGCGACGCTCCACTCGCAAAGATCCAGTTTGACGACGGCAGGTTTTCCTACGTCCCGGCGCCTGAAGGCACCACGGTTGGAAGCGCTATAGAGGCAGGCACCGGAACAGCGGCGACAGCAGGCAACATACTGCCGCTCGAATCCGTCCCGGACGGCACCGTCGTCTGCAATATAGAGAAGAACGCCGGCGACGGTGGCAAGCTGATAAAGGCGGCAGGATCTTCCGCAACCGTGTTTGCGCACGGAACAGAGGGCGTCACAATCAAGTTCCCGTCTGGCAAGTTCCTGATACTCAATTCTAAATGCAGGGCGATGGTCGGCGCAATTTCAGGCGGCGGAAGGAAGGAAAAACCGTTCCTGAAGGCCGGCACCAGGGCAAAGTACATGCAGGCGCACGGCAGGCTTTATCCGACTGTCAGGGGCATCGCCCAGGCAGCTGTCTACCACCCGCACGGTGGAGGCAGGCACCAGCACATCGGCCGCCAGTCTTCGGTTGCGAGATCGACACCGCCGGGGCGCAAGGTGGGCAACATTGCTCCAAGGAAGACCGGCCGCGGCAGGATAAAAGACCCGAACCAGATGAAGTAAGGGCTTTTTCCCTTTTTCTCCTTTTTTTGGTATACTTTTCGTAAAGCCTATATTCTATTCCATGTTTTACCGTGTTTAGGAAGACATATGAAAGCTGATCAGTTCGCAAAGAACGTGCTGGCACTTGACACCCAGATCAGGTTTGCAGGAGTCACTGAAAAATCCGGCCATCTCCATGCAGGCGTCATGAGGGAAGGGATTGAAGAATACCTCAAGGGGCGGAACACCGAGATCAGCTTTGCGCAGTCTGCCTACATCGTCGACTTGCGCAAGATGTTCGCGCAAGAGCTCGGCAACCTAAAGGCCGTCACTTACATCTATGGCAAGGTAAAGCTCGTCAGCATCCCGGTCAAGGAGCACATACTGGTGCTCTCGACGGAAGCAAGCGCCAACTCGGACCAGATGGTCGAGAAAATCCAGGAATACATCAAGTCAGTCGAATCCGAGCTGTCGCTCTACCCGCCAAGCAACATCGTAAACGAGGAAAAGAAAGAGGCTCTCCGCAACCTGCACCACTCCGGGATTTCAGAGGAGCTGATAGCAGAGCAGCTTGACCTTGACGTCAACACAGTCAAGATGCTGATCGCAGAAATAAAGTGATCATCCTATACCCTTGAACTTTTCTAGCGACTTCCACAGGTACCAGGTGGCGACGCTCC
>JAJPHX010000194.1 GCA_021325075.1 Nitrososphaeraceae archaeon
AGAAGGGCCAGGCGAATACAGTATTCTTGCGAAAAGTGCGGCAAGGTTTTTGGCGCGTGGAAGCATTTGCGGCAGCACAAGGTAGAAAAGCATTCTTACTAATACACATGGACTGACCATCGTTGTCCGATGGGTTGTTCCTGCTTCACAGACTCACTTAGAATCTCTACAGGCGTAACTTCCTCATGTCCCATGAGTAGCTTCAAGCCTCTTTGTTTGATATTTAAGCTTGCATTATGATCTCGATCGAGCATTAATCCGCATCTGTCGCATCTATGAATACGAACAGCTAATGATTTTGGAACTTTGTTATTGCATCTTGAGCAATCTATGGATGTATTATTGGGTAGGACTAAAATAACAGATTTTGCTTTGTATTGTAGCATGCGTTTGAATGTACTCCAGCTATTATCCAGAATGCCTCTTGCCAGATGACGGTTCTTGACCATATTTAACACCTTTAACCTTTCAAGGAATATGATGTCATATTTTCTAGCATAATTAATCGATGTCTTGTGCAGAAAATCATGTCTTTTGTTATGTACTCGTCGATGTAGTTCCTGAAGCTTAGTTCTCGCTACTCTTCTACGTATTGATCCCTTCTGTCTTCTTGACAATCTTCTACTGGCTCTTTTCAATGGTTTCAGCATCTTTTTCAGAAATAATGGATTTTCAATCACTCTATTATTTGAATCATGAGAGAATTTAGTTATCCCAACATCTATTCCTATAGATCTCATTGGATTAATGAATTTGAAAATAGGTTTTATGTTTTCACAACAAATTATCGCATACCATCTATTGATGCTTCTTAGAATTGTAATTTGTTTTATATTATCAACCAACCTATGCAATCTAATTTCTATGTAACCTATCTTGGAGAGCCACAATAAGTCAGTCTTACCATGCTTTTCAATTTCAAAACCTGATTGATTATAGGTAAATGAGGAATAGTCTATTTCACTAGCATAACCAAGCTTACCAACTTTATGTCCATTCCTTTCTAATGCAATTCCTGATTTCCGACCGGCATGAATCTTATGAATTACCATTTGTAACATTTTGCTGTGGTAACCTCTTAACCAAGGTTCACGTTCCTTTAATTCTGTAAGTGCAAATTGCATATCCTCAACTGTATGAATATTCTTGCTAATGAAATAATTGTAGAGCCATCGCGACGCACTCAATGCGTTTTGCAACCCTTGTTCCTGTTGTTTTGTAGGATACAATCGAAACTTGTAGTTGCGCATTTTGACAGATGCATGCATTATTGAGTATTTAATAGATAGTGCACTATAGTGGGAGGGAGTAGGCAACGTAATATGTTGTCATTGAAATACGTGTATGTTCATTATTTTTCCATAACCCACTGATTACACTTAAATTATCAAAATCCGGCTTCAGTGGTTGTGGGCCGGTAGTTTAGTCCGGTAGAATACCTGCCTTGCATGCCACAGCAGGCAGAGGAAACGTAGGTGGTCGTGGGTTCGAATCCCACCCGGTCCACTTCATAATTTTTATCTGACGTAGTCACTATTTGCCTGCAATGTATGCCAAAGATGTCAAGAGTGATCTGCAGAAGCTGTCTGATCCTGAGAAAGCAAAAGGGCTTCAGCGCTTTTTCAAGACAGGTGCAGGTCAGTATGGTGAAAGCGACATTTTCCTTGGCATCTGTGTGCCCGAATTAAGAAAAGTGGCCAAGAAATACAGCGAAATCGGATTAGAAGAAGTCAAGATGTTGCTTGGCTCAAGCATCCATGAAGAGCGCCTTGTGGCACTTCTCATTCTTGTCCAGAAATACAATAGCACATCTGACAAAGCAAGAATATCCAGATTCTACGTCGACAATTTGAAAGGTGTTAACAATTGGGATCTGGTTGACCTGTCTGCCCCAAGCATATTAGGGTCTTCTTTGATGGAAAATGACAAGTCAATCCTGTACAGGATGGCGAGGTCAAGCAACGTATGGGAAAGAAGAATAGCAATTGTATCGACTTTACAGTTTATCAGAAACGGCGAATTTGGCGACACCCTGAAAATTGCAGAAATACTTTTGCATGATGATCATGACTTGATACACAAGGCTGCTGGTTGGATGCTTCGCGAGGTAGGCAAGAGAGATGTCTGCGCGGAAGAGATGTTCCTAGAAAAGTATTGCAGCTCTATGCCCCGAACCATGCTTCGCTACGCCGTCGAGAGGTTCCCGGAAAAGAAGCGCAAGAATTACCTGAGAAAGAACTAACTAAGCGCGTTAGGTTCAAAGGTTCTGTCTAGTCTCGCTTGATACTAATTGCGAGTTGACTTCGCAGCATCCGACTTTTAGGATTCTTGGCTCCTTGCATTTAAGAGGCTCTTGGAATGATAGAGGTGAAACTCACTAATGGTGGTCGGGTCTAAAGTATGCATCCCCCTCTCCCTTAAGGGCGCTACAAGTTAAGTATAGCTCAGCCAAACAAGCTCCATCCCATGTTTATAGCTACCAAGTCTGTCACCCAGTCTTGCGTGCTCAGTCATGAAATATTGGATTTGTTGGAGGTCTTTCGCAAAATGGTTAATGATTGTATCAGAATTGGGTTGCAAAATAATGTTACCAGCATGAAGCGCCTATGCAGTCTCTCGTATAAGCAATTAGCCAAATACAATGTCCTTACCTACTACAAGTTATGTGCCATTTCACATGCGACAGGCATTTTGCTTAACAGAAAGAAGTCGATAAAGCGTGGTCGAGAGCCAAGGATGCCGTATGCTAGACGAGGCCTGTTAAAATCTTGTTATGGTTTCAAAATTGTCAACGGTACTCTAAAGATGCCGATTAAGCCTGGGTATTATTATCATATTGCGCTTAATGCCTATGTAAGACAAATCCTGTCCGATCCTACGTTAAGGCCGCGTTCATTTACGATTGCCGCCAATAATACTGTAAGTATATGCTACTCAAAAGAAGTAGAGAAGCGAGATTACACGAATATTAAAGGCATTGATAGAAATTTGGGCAATCTGAGCGTAGGCGACACTGTTAATGTGATACAATATGATATGTCGGGGGTTGTACAAATAGGTGAGAATACTAGATCTATAATGAGATCTGTTAAAAGAAATGATCATAGGGTACGGAAAACATTGTGTGCCAAATACGGGAAAAGGAGTAAAAATAGGATCAATGCAATACTACATAGAGTATCCAAGACCGTAGTAAAAGAAGCAGAAAAGCAAAGGGCTGCGATAGCATTTGAAGACATTCGGTACATTAGGCGTTTGTATCAAAGAGGCAATGGCCAAGCGAGAGGTTACAGAGCTAAGATGCACATGTGGCCTTTTGCAGAGATAAAGAGGCAAATTGAATATAAAGCAGAATGGGATGGTATTCCCACTATTCAACTAACTGCTAGGGATACTCGCGGTACATCTAAGCTCTGTCCACAATGCGGGAAGAAGATAACCCAAGTAGACAGAAAGACAAGACAGCTTTGGTGTAGCCACTGTACACGCTGGATGGATAGAGACATAGTAGCTGCTATGAATATATCCATGAAGGCAGGGTGGTCAAGGGTCGACCATTCAAAAGGCGTAGTATATGAAGCAATGAAGGGGAACTCGGGTCGTGTTGATCCGATAATCCTTCGAGTCGATGCTGCGAAGTTAGGTCTCCGGCGTAGGCTAGAGATTTAACAGGATGGCAGAACGTTCAAATATGGTAGAACGTCTGCAAACCCCCATGGAATACGTATATGCGGCTTTACTGCTACACAAGTTAAAGCAGAATATAACTGAAGATAGCGTCAAGGGCGTTGTCAAGGCTGCCGGCGTCACTCCAGACGATGTAAGAGTGAAGGCTTTGGTAGCTGCGTTGAGCGAAGTCAACATTGAAGAGGCTCTAAAGGCGGCCCCGGTTGCTGTTGCAGCAGCCACTCCAGCAGGTGCAGCAGCGCCTGCAGGCGGGGCAGCTTCAGCCAAGGCAGAGGAAAAGAAAGACGAAAAGAAGGAAGAAGAAGCTCTCGAAGGGCTTTCGTCGCTCTTTGGGTAAACCTTCATTTTTCTTATTTGTCACTTTTTCTGTTTTTGCTCGTTTTGTTCTATCCGCAAATGAATCGCTGGAAGCAGCCGACGCCAGTAAGCCTAGAGGTAAAACTCTAACAAAGATTAAACTAGATCTGACATGCTTTAGTAGTGGAAGCGTATCAGTGCATTCTCATTGACGTAAAAAGTCTTGATTGCTCTTTGTCTAAGGTTTTCAATTCGATGCCAAGTTCTATGGCAAGGGCGATAAATACAGCATCATAAAATGTTATTTTTGCCTGCACCGCAAGCTCGTATGCCTTGCTAAGAGTTTTCTCTTCAAGAATTACAAATTGAATAGCCCTTGCAGATACCAGTTCAAATAAGGTCTGAAGGAATAGAATACCATCTTGAATCTTTGCAAATAATGTCTGGTTCTTCCAGATTGTATTGGCAACTTCATATAATGCAAAATTTGGGGCCATTATGGTTTCATCGTTAAATAATGAACGGTCACAAAGAAGACCATAAATTATGTAGCTGCTATCTGCAACAATCAATGGTTACTGTCCCTATCTTCTCTAATTGATGCCACAATTTGCTCGGCTGTCACTTCTAAATTGTTCCTTTTCTGTAATCCTTCTAATTTTTTTATCGCTTGCCTCTTTTTCTTGTTATCTAAATACAATTGTATAGCGTCGCGTACAACATCCGAAATTTTTCCGTACTTTTCCAGGGCAGCTTTTTCCTTTTCAGAAAGCCGTACTGTTATAGCTGTCATACATTACGTATTACACATTGTACTATTTATCGTTGCTGTTCAGCCTTCAGACCAGATCCGTCAAAAAGTTACGAGGCTAGACGTCCTACATTCTTATTGTGCAGAGTAACCCTTTTCCTTTGCCTTGCCTGCGACTGCCTGGGCCTTTGCCTGCGCCCTCGGCAGCACAAAGTCTGCAGTATCAGGAGTAACATAGCCGGCCTCTGCTGCAAGTGACCTTGCCTGCTGTTCTGCCTTGACGAGAAGAGGCTTGACCGTCTCTGGAGTCATGTAGCCTATCTCTGTTGCGAGTGCAAGAGCCTGCTGGAACGACCTGACGAGCTCGGTCCTGTACTCTTCAAGGTTGATCCTCAGGTCCTGCTCCTTGAACAACAGCCCTTCGGCAATGGCAAAGTTGACTGCAATACCGGCCTCTATCGGCTTGACGTTGA
This sequence comes from Nitrososphaeraceae archaeon, assembly GCA_021325075.1. Lineage (GTDB taxonomy): Archaea > Thermoproteota > Nitrososphaeria > Nitrososphaerales > Nitrososphaeraceae > Nitrososphaera. The sequence goes on from JAJPHX010000194.1 coordinate 5,209, forward strand.
GCTTGCTCAAGAGGGATGCCAGAGGCATAGAGATCACGTCGCCGGGCTTGGCCACCACCGTGTCTTTGGAGACCCAGATCGTGCCTTGGTCTATCTTGGTCGGGACATTTGCTACTTTGAATTCAGAAAGGACTGGTCCTGGTATTAAACCGGTGTTTCCCGCAGGGACAGTAATTTCCTTGGTAGCAATATCGCCACCTTTGGCAGGGAGGAACACCTTGTTCTGCGCGAATATCAGGTTAAGCTTGAACGGGCTAATATTTGTGAACATGAGCGCGCACTGACCTTCCAGCTGCTTGTTCAAGCTCTCAAGACCTGCAACTCCCTGAACCTTTTCAAATGCCCTCATGGCGACTTTATTCTTGATTATTCGTATCTTGATGTCACTTCTGAACTTTTTGCGTATAGCCATCAGTTGCGTTGCGCGCACCTTGGTCATCTTTGATAGTGCAATGACATTGTAGCTCTTTGGGAGATCTTGAAGCTCCTGGTACATCAGGCGCTTTTTCTTTGGATAGTGCTTGCGTTGTTGCTGTGCCATCTGGGACATATCTATTCTCCTTCTCCTTTCTTGCTGGCTGCCTTTAGCGCGGTGAGTTTGGCGGTCTTGCCCATACTGAATTTGACCATAGCATTCTTGATGTTCTTGTCGCCCTGTGGCAGCTTTTTCTCAACGGCTGCAATTATGGCGCTTGCATTTTCTACAAGCTGAGCATCATTCATCTTTTCATCTCCTATCTTGGCAGAGACGTTAAGCTGGTTCTTGGCCTTGACCCTTACAGAGTTTTTGAAGCGTGCTGCGATGTTCTCTACTGGCGCGCCATATGGCAGCGGAGTTGGCATCTTGCCCTTTGGGCCAAGGAACTGGCCAAGAGAACGGCCTATAGACGCCATTTGGGCGGTATCGGCTAGGAAAAAGTCATGCGCTCGCACGACTTTTCGAGCTTCGCGCTTGTTGGTGCCCAGCCTGTCAAGCTCCTGTGGCTCCATTACTCTTTCGATGTTTGCCTTGCGGGCCTTTGTACCCATGTCGCCAGATGCAATTACGCAGATGCTTGGCTCCTTGCTCGCCTTATGAGGTAGAGCTACAACTTCATTTAGGCTGAATCCCTTCTTTACATCGATATCCTTGAGAACAAGAGTTAATTCTGCAGACTGGCTGAACTTGCGCTGTGTTGCCCCTTCTCGCGCTCGCTTCACCAGCTCTGCTAGTTGGCTGTTGCTTACCATGCTTATCATCCATTCTCCTTTTATATACAGCTAGAATGAACAAAGCAAGCCTCTTAAAATCTTTGTTCTCCGCTTCTATTTGGTAGACTAGCCTTCAGTAAAGATTCTTACTATCTATAAGAAGCTCGAATCCTAGCAAATAGAGAAATCTGGAGAGCAATAATAACAGAGATTAAAGCTAGTACAGGTATGATCAGGGAATTTATCTGGCCTGACGCGTCCCTAACCTGGTTAATGTTGTCCGAGATTTCCTTACGCGTATCTTCCACTGACGACCTTATTGTAGATTCAGCGGATTGCAAGGTTGAATCTGTCTTGTTAAGCTGCAGCTGCAAGCCGGCCAAGTCTCTGTTTGTAGATTGTAGTTTTTCATTGAGCTCGTTGACAGATTGCTGGACCGTTCCAATGCTGCTTGCGCTAGCGCTAACTACCTTTGAATCGTGTGATTGGTATCCACTATAAAATGCGATAGCATGGATGATATATGATCCATCATGTGGAAGCGCAACATCGGCATAGTAGATACCTTCGTGCAGCTTTACAAATTTGTTAACAAGATTGATCGTTTGATTGCCAGAGTGTATATGGGAGGATCCCAAGAGCTCTGGTTGATCTGAATTAACCAATGCACCGTCATACGTAACTTGTACAAATATTCTAAAGGTGGAATTTGTGGCTACTAGGGTAGGAGAATCGAGCTTTACCACCAGATTATGAGATTCGGCAGCAGTGCTAGGTTGTGCTAGACCTGGTGCAAAGATTACCTGCATTTCTTCAATGTTTGATGATTGTATAGTTGAGGTTACTCTCAGTGTATACTGACCATATGGAAAGTTCTTTGTGGGTTGTGGCCAAAGGATGAATTCCTTAAAAAAATTTCCTTCGTCATTGACAGTTACAAAATCTATCCTTATCGTTCCGCCGTTTGGGTCAAATAGTGATAATATTAGATTGTCTTTGGGTACGCCTGATCCGTATACGATCAATGTATCATCTGGGACATAAACTCTCTGGTTTATCTTCAGCGTAAATCTTGCTGCATATGCTTCGGTCAAGGAAAGTGGAATAGTATTGTTATCGCTATCGGAGCCACTATTCCTGATGTAATAATAGTCATAATTGTAATTAATAGGTGGAAGAAGCAATACTCCTGTCATTACTAATACACCGATTATTGCTGTTAGTAAACGCAAATGGTTAGTCATGTGGACTCCTCGTTAAGTTGACATCAACATTTCATAACTATGATAAAAGCATAATACCAAAATTGGTTTGTTGTTGGACAAAAAGAAAGGAAAGGAAAAAGGGAAGGAGTTAGTAGGGGTTTTCACCGCCTATCTAGCTCACAGTCAGGTTTGTCGTTGAGGGGCTCGCCAGTATCATCGGAGATCCGATGTCTGACAACACGAAGGTCTGCACAGTGTATGTTCCAGCGGTATCTGGAGTGAAACTGCCGCCTACCTTAGCGTCGCCATTCGGTACCAGTTGGCTGCCAGCAATGATTATTGCTTGCACTACGCCATTGGAGTCCTTGACCTGGATGATAGCAACGAAGTTCCTTGTCGCGTCTTGGTTGTTGTGTACTACTGATACCAACTGAACTTGTTGGCCTGCCTTTATCTCAGTCACTGTCTGTCCTGTACCAAGGTCTGTTGGTGTTACTGGTGATGGTGTTGTGCTGCCCACGCCTGCTGCTGCTCCGCCAACCTGGAGGTTGAAGAAGAAGTCTTTGGATGGGTCTGCAACTTGCTTCACTCTGCTTGAGTAGTCAGCTGGATACCTATCGTTGTACTTGACGGTTATGTTGTCGCCAGCCTTCACAGTTATCGAACCAGAGTTGACAGAGGTGCTTGTCGGTACGTTCACGGTGAATACTCCTGTATTCGGTCCTGTTTCCTGTGCAGTCAGAGTGAATCCAACTGGGTCGCTGTTAGATGTGATCTTTACCTGTAATGAGTCGACCGCCTCACCGTCTGTGTTCGCGTCTGGGTCAGCTATGGTTATCTTTGCTGTGTCGCCTACTGCCACGTTGTCAGAGTCTGACGTGATCTCTGGATCCTTGCTTATGATCTGGATGATCTTGGATACAACTGCCTTGTTGCCACTTGCGTCCTTCTGGTCAGAGTACTTTATGGACAGTAATTCACCTGGTAGCACTTGGTATGTGATGTCCTTTGTACCGAGGTTGCCAAACACTGGTGTGACTGTCTGCGGGTTGCCTCCTGCTGGTGCAGTAATTGGAGCGAGCTTCACGGTGAACTTGAACTGACCGCTGTTTGCGCCAGTTTCTTCAGCCTGTGGAAGACCGCCTGCTGTAAGGCTTGGTGTCGGAGCACGAGTGTTGTTGGAAGTCACCTGTACAAAGTCAGTCGAGGATTGTATGGTTTCTATTCCTGTCGGGTTTGCATTGAGGTCTGGATCGTTGACGGTTACGCTAAGCTTTGTTCCTGGTCCTACGATATCTGGTGTCACCGATATGGTGCCTGTGTGTGTATTAACTCTGACGTTTAGTTCTCTCTCAATGTTTGCCTGTCCAGTGGTTGTTATTGCGTCGTGGTACTTGATATCTACATTAGTGGCGAATGTTGCACCAGTCCAACCAGCGACTGCTGGAATATTGCTTATTCTAAAGTCCTTGCCGACTGTTACTGTCTTTTGGAATATGCCTGTGTCGGGTCCTGTTTCTAACATGTCAGTTAGTACTACAGCAGTACTTCCGAGAACTCCTGCTGGCATTACATCGTTCTTGCCCTGAATGTCAACAGTTCCTGCTGTGCCTACTGCCACTCCACTTAGGAGTTTTTCTGCTGTTGTTGGATCCTGGTTCATGTCCGGGTCGTTGACAGTGATAACTAGTTGATCGCCGTTCTGGACGACAGACATGTTGGTAGTCACTGTTCCGTCATATGACTTCATTGTTACAGTTACTGTCTCTGTGGATGTGCCTGATGTGTATGTGAACTTGATCTTGGCGTTGTTTGCATCTGTGATTGTTGCTGTTCCTAGTGCAATGCTGCTGTACTTGGCAGTAAATACTCCGGTGCTTGGTCCAGTCTCTACCATAGTGATTGGACCTAATCCGGCCAGCACTCTACCGTCAGTGAATGTGCCAGCAAAGGCTGTTTGTTGTTGGTCTTGGTATTGGATCATTCCATTGGCTGCTGTTGGGAAAGTGAATGAGTCAATGCTTGTTGGGTTGACATCTCTTGATGGGTCTGTAATTGTCAGTATGAGTACGTCGGTCGAGACTGACGGAATTGGGATAGTTGTTCTATCTGTGCTGATTCCAATGCTTAGCTTGCCCACCGTTATTGTTGCGGTGCTAGTTGCGACTGGGGATTCTGAATTGTCGTTGTATTTGAACTCAACTTGATCGCCGTCCTTTAGTCCGCCGGCTATCCATCCATTGATTATGCCCATGTCGATATTGTTTGCTGTGAACACTCCAGTGCTTGCTCCAGTCTCAATGAAAGTCATGCTCAAGTCTTTTCCTGCTGGTACTGTTTGACCTGTGCCTTGTACTTTCAATGTGAGCATACCTAATGAGCCTGGTGCTGTTGTTACGCCACCTGGAAGGAAGTTGTTGGTTCCACCTGGCGGTAACACGCTAGCGGTTGTCGAAGTGCCAGCTTTGAAGGTGATGACGAACGAGTCTGGTGAGTCTGAGTTGAGGTTGAGGTCTCCGTCGTTTATGGTCAGGCTGAATTTGGAAGTAAGAGGTACGCTATTCGATGGTCCGGTGATTGAGCCTGCAGTGTGTATCAGCTTTGTAACCAGTTGGAAGGCTTTTTGACCTGTCGGTTGGGCTGCCAGATCTAGGTATGTGATTGCAACATCTGGATCACCAGATATAGTGCCTGGTGATACAGTTATAGCTGATGAACTCATAGCATCAGCTGCACCCACACCGATTGGTATGTCATTGTCTGTGACATCTGGTATGAACATACCCGAGCCTACATCTGTTTCTCTGAATGGCAATCCTCCGCCAGCTCCGGTGCTAACAATTTGTCCTGCTAATGCAGCCGAGAACGAAGTTGTTGGAGCACCTGTTGACGTATCGCCAGCCGTAACGCCTACTGCGCCTGGTGTCATTGCTACTAGTGCTACATTGTTGCTTACTGTCACAGTCACTTGTACTGTTCCTATTGCTGCCTCTGCTACTCCTCCTACAGTCGAGTAAGGAATGCTTAGCGACAGTGTTTTCGTTACCAAGCCATTGGCCTGAACAACATCAGCGCCTAACGTTTCTGCTACTGGAGGTGCAGTGAATGTTACTCCTGCAAGAGCACCGGTCCCTGTAAGTGAAGCCGTAGTTGCCCCTGGAGAACCAGAGAATGTCAGCGTTATTGGCACTGATATGGCCCCAGTGTGAGCAACTGCAGCAGTTCCTAGTGTTAGTCCGCCAACATTGAACACTCTATCTCTAAGGGTACCTGAATCGATTGTGACAAACACTGTTCCTGTATTTAGGTTGTCCCTTGATTTGGTATCAATATTTCTGTCTGGATCATTGACTTTTACCGCAACACCATTTGAAATAGAGACAGGAGCTACTAGCGTAATAGCACCATCTTCATTCTGTAGAGTCACTGCCGCTACAGATGTAGTGGTAGAACCTGTTGCAATGTATGTGGTTGGAGATGCTGTTGGGTTTGATGTAGCCGTTGCGGCTCCAGTTATAGCAAGATATTGGTCCGCATCATTGATTGTGAAGGAGACTGATTGTGGGAAGGCAATGCCTGAAGATGTAGAAGTTGCACCTGCAGCTGTGAATGTCGCACCACTCGGTGGAACTGTAGTCGATAGTGATATTGGAAGTTCGAATGCTCCAGAGTTTGATCCCTGTTGTTCCTTGAACTTTGAACCAGCGCCGAGATTCAGTGTTGCACCAGTTACTCCTGTTGCTGTAACGATTGCTGGAGTAGCAACGAAGCTATCACTTGCGGTCGGATCAATGTTTGCGTCTGGATCATTCATTCTTACCACTATTGTGTTACCATCGCCTGCAGTTGTTCTATCTGTAGTAGCAGTAGCGATTGATTTGCTGTATGATACAGTCTTTAATTGTCCTTGGTACGAGATTTCTACGCTATCGCCATCTTGCATAGCATTAGTACCTGTATCAAGTGAATAGTTGTTAGTACCTCCATATGTTACTGCAACTCCAGTGCCTGTACTGTATTCATTTCCGCCTGCTACGCCTGCGGCTGCAGGAGCTCCAGGATGAATTCTAACAATTATTGGTCCAGCTTGTGGTGTTGCACCTGTATATCCGGTGGGTGTACTGGTCAAAGACGGATTCTTTGGTGCAAGTGTAGTAGCTCCCGAGACTGCTGTTGTAGTTATATAGAATTCAAACGAACCTGATGTAGATCCGGCTGCTTGGCCTATTGTAAAGTCATTTTCTTGTAAGACGTTGGATCCGTGTTTTGCTGCGACGTGCACTTGAATAGTATCGCCTGCAGTAGTCTTCGCCGTGTCAGTAATTAGCACCCTCAAAAGTGAGGGGCCGAAGAACTTGTCTGCGCTTGTTACTATGGTGCTTGCAGCATATGCGCTTTGTGGGTGATATAGCATTGCACCTGCTACTACTGAAAAAGCGAGTAGTGCTGCAATGGCAATCCCCGAGGATTTCTTGAATCCTTTGCTTGTGGCAAATGGATTATTAGCATTGTCCATGCTGTTATATTTCACCGTTGTCGGCGGGAGTTATCGAACAATAATATATAAAACTTATGAACAAAATGTTCAGATCAAACATGCCACTTTTTTACCATCTCGATGTTTAAGTAGATTTAGAAGATTTTCAATATATTATATATTTGTAATCCTATTCGCTAGACATTTATGAAAATAGTGAAAAAATAAGTAAGAATGACAACAGATAGCATTTGCCATCTTGTTGTCAGTTCCTTATTGTGCTATTGTTGAGGCTCGCCGTAGATTGTTGTCAGTAATAGATACATCTGCTGTTCTTGTGAGAGGCTATTCCAGTCGATGCCGTCGAGTTCGAACCCTGCTATAGCGTTAGCCACGCCATCGCTGTCAGAATTCACCAAGTCGTAGAGTGAATTGTAGTGCACAATTACCCCGTTTGGACCAAGTGGCACGCCAGACAAGTTGGTGCTTGGTATGGAGCTGTTATCGCTAGCGATAGTTGTTGTTTCTGGTCCGTAGTTTATCGTCAGATAAAAGTATGCTTTTTGCTCGTCTGATAGCTTGTCCCAGTTAATGCCTACAAAGTCTGCAATACCCGATGCTTGTGCAAAGCCAAATGAATCCATGCTTGTCAACTCATAGAGAGAGTTATAGTGAATCATTACCCTGTTTGGTCCAAGTGGTACATCAGATAGATTGGTGCTTGGGATAGATGCCTCTACCTTGGTTGTTCCATTTTCTGATGCAGTTGTTGTTCCAATTATTGCCTTTGCTCTTTTTATCATATGCTCTAGTTCAAAGTTGTTAAGACCCATGAATCCGCGTGATTTGGCTGCTGGTTGGGTGCCGCCTGTACCTGTGCCGCCTGTACCTGTGCCGCCTGTACCTGTGCCGCCTGTACCTGTGCCGCCTGTACCTGTGC
>JAJPHX010000136.1 GCA_021325075.1 Nitrososphaeraceae archaeon
AGATATCAAGTGCGCGAAAGCGTCTATGCTGTTACGATACACTGAACTTCTCCTCCACTGGCGGTAGCCAGAGCGTGAACGCGATCTTTTTCCTCATCCTGCCATACTTGCCAGAGTTGGTGAACGAGATCAGGTTGCCGCACTTGCCACAGCGCACCCTCTTTGGATGCGCAAGGTTCAGGTAGTAGAGTGGCAGAAGCTTGCATACTGGGCAGCGATAGTGCGTGAGGAACAGCCTCTGTATAGGCTCAAGGCTCTTGTAGTTTATGCCCTCTATCTTGCACAGCTGCTCTGCTTTCTGACTCAATTGCAGGTCCGGTGAGGCAGGACTGCCCGCCATACTGCCAAGCAGGATCATTGATTTTCCTTTGCTAGCACTGTATTCGATCTGCCTTTCTCCATCATAGTAAGACGACATGAATTAACTGTCGGTTCCGTATGCTATAGAATTTGGTAAAAAGCACTTTTGTGCCATAGCCAGAGCTGCTATCTAATAGCAAACTCTTGCTATCACTATAATGCGCTTTATAGTAATCATATTGTAAATTATAATTACTAAAAATCATCTTTAATCCTTAGCATAAAATTAAAAACATTTGTGATATTGCGATATTTATTGTGAATCATATACTCAAATAAATTCGTGATCTGGTTATATCTCTCTGATCCCAATTGGTGACTATTGACCATACTGCTTGGAACATGTGGATGGAGCTATCAGGAATGGGTCGGTGCATTTTATCCCAATAACAGAATCGCCAAACTCCCATTCTATTCCCGAATCTTCAATTCAGTAGAGGTCGATTCGTCATTCTACAAGATCCCCTCCAAGTCAATGATCGCAGGGTGGATAAAGGCCACGACTCCAGATTTCAAATTCTCTCTAAAGATTCCAAAAACCATAACGCATGATAAGCACCTAAGAGCCATAGAAAGGGAGCTCTTTGAATTCATTGATCTCATGGAACCGGTTGCAAGAGCTGGCAAGCTTGGGTGCATTATGGCACAATTGCCGCCAAGCTTTACGTTTAGGGAAAAAGACAGCCTTGAATCATTTTTTGGCCTGCTCCCTGAGCATATTCATTTTGCAGTTGAATTTCGCCACGAGTCATGGGACAGGGAAGAGACTTGGGCCCTTTTAAGAAAATACAACGTGGCAAACACGATAACAGACTCGCCGATTAAATTCCTGTCAAAACCCATCGTCACTGCTGAAACCTATGCGTTTGTAAGGTGGCACGGGCATGGCAAGGACATATGGTACAACTACACCTATTCTGAAGAGGAGTTGCAGCCTTGGATAGGAAAGCTGAAAGGTATAGAGGAGAAGGTGCCGGTAGTATATGCATACTTTAACAATCATTATCGTGCCAGCGCGCCCATCAACGCACTCCAGCTACTCGAGATGAAAGGCATTATCAATGATGCCCAGAGAAAGATAGAAGCTAGAATAGAGCGACATTCGCGCAGAAAAGCGGTAAAGAAACTTACTGATTTTATCTAGTCGCTATTTTTTGAATGCTCTCATGATCGCGGACTTGGCCCGGTGTACTCCCGGTATTGTAAAGTTCCTTGCGATTATCACAGGGCAGTTCAGCTGGTCGAGAAGAGAAAGAAAGTCAGGGTTGTTAAAGACGCTAAAGCCTCCGACGCCAGCTCCCATTATGACCAAGTCTGGCTGGAATGAGCTTATCGCAGACATCACAGTGTCTGCCGACGCACCACTGCTTTCTGCCAGATGTATCTCCTTCATCTCTACGCCAAGCTGGTTGAGATAATCCTGCTGCATTGCGACGCTGTTCTTTTCGTTTCCGCCTTTGTTAATTGACAGCAAGCCGACTTTGAATCTGCCGGAATGTTCAATCCAGCTTGTTGCCTTGAGCACTACATCTGAATGTTCTCCGCCATCGTAAACTACTACCATATTCTTTTTTTCTTCGACAGGCATTGCGCGCGGCTTCAGGTCGATGTCGATGCGCTCATAATCAGGTTCCAGCTGAAGCGTGTCGTTTTCAGCTCTGATCGCAAGAACCTTGCAAGTCATCAGAGTCAATAGCTTCCTGTCATTTCGCAATGTCTCAAAATCAGTAACAAGCAGGTCGATCTTTTGCTCTTCTATTGTTGCCAGAACCGCTTCGGTAGATTCATGGGAAACCCGTACCAAGTAATGGTTTGGGACGTTGTCCTTGTCCAGCATCTTTTCTAATGGCTCAAAAGATCGCTTGGCAGTGTCGGCAAATGCTATGCCGGCAGAAAGCGGAGTCTGGTGTGGGACTGTTATAACGCGCAGCACGTTCACTTCGCCTGCAGTCTCTTTGGCTATCCTTATTGCGTATTTTATCAGCCTGTCCGGGTTTTCTGGCGTATAAGGAATCAATATGCGGTAATCCTGTCTCTTGAGATCCCCTTCGGAGGTCACTATAGGGGCATAGTGCTCGATCTCTTGCTTGAATGTGTACATGCGGTAAAGGACAAACCCTACCAGAATCCAGAGAACAGTTATCACCCAGCTGAGCGGCTGCGTGACGAGAAGGTATAGCGCAAGCCCTATTTTCAAAAAAATTCCAATTATTGGAATTATTGGAAAGAATGGTGTTTTGAAACCGTAGCTTAGTTTATCGCCATAAATGCGTCTGATAGTGATTACCGAGATGTTGACCTGCGTGAACAAGAGTAGGAAGATTACGCCGGCTGCAACAGCGATGTCATTTAGCGGAAGAGCATAGGCCATGAATGTCATAATAATTCCAGAAATTACAATAGCGATGTGGGGCGTCTTGTTCTTTGGATGAATTGAACTTAGCATGTGGGGTAGATTGTAGTGCCTTCCCATCGCAAAAGCTACTCTGGCTGATGAGAATGTCGTGGCGTTGAGCGCTGCCAGCGTAGACACCAGGCCGCCGGCAAGTACTATGAATGCACCATAAGGAAGAAACATGTCTGCTGCCTTCATGATCCCAAGTTCCTTTCCCTCACCAATGAACTGCCACGACGGTATGCCCTGTGGGAATATGGCGCCTATTGACACAAATGCAACAAGGCAGTACATGACAACAACGATTGCAAGTGATATGAATATGGCGCGCGGGATGTTTCTCTTGGGATTTTTTACTTCCTCCCCTGTTTGGACTATTATTTCATATCCTTCAAACGCAATGAATGTCAACCCCATGGCAGCTACCAGGCCGCCTATGCCCGTAGGCATGAAATTGGCAAAATTCTTGGGCCAGTCATTAGGGTGCAGGCTCATAGCCCAAAAGCCGGCGATTATCAGCGCGATTATAGTTCCAAGCTGCACAATCGTTACTATTGTGCCGGTTTTGCCGGTCTCTGACGTGCCTTTTACATTGACATAGGTGAATGCAGCAATTGATGCCACGGCTATGACTTTGTCGAAAGGAAAGATCCCGAGCAGCGGCTGGTCTCCCAACACATCTAGCATTTTCAATAGGCTGTAGAGAAACGAACCAAAGCCTACAGCGTATAGGCTTCCGGCAACGATGTGGGCAAACCAGGCCATCCAGCCACTGATAAAGGCGTTTGGGCGCGG